>JAZFVR010000431.1:0-3615 GCA_036447835.1 Alphaproteobacteria bacterium
TTGATCCTTGGTATCAGTCGGCGAGCGCCGGGCGGCGCTTGAGGCGCGCGTCCTCCCACACGAGCAGCGTGATTCCGCCCAGGGTGAGCAGGGCGCCGAGTGCTTGCGGCGCGGTGAACGATTCGCCCAGCAGCACGAAGGCCCCGAGCACCGCGACCACCGGCTCGAGGTTGGCGATCACCGCGCTCCTGGTCTCGCCGATCGTCTTGACGCCGTAGAAGTAGAAAGCGAAGCCGAGCAGGAAGCTGACCGCGACGCCCGCGGTGCCGGCCCAGCCCTGAGTGTCCGTGGGCGGCACGAAGCCATCGGTCGCCGCGCCCACGCTCACGAACACCAGCGCCGCGATTGCCGACATGTAGCCGACGATGACGGGGACGGCGACCTCGCGCATCACCCGCGCGCCGCCGACCGTGGCGACGGCGAACGACAGCGAGCCGATGACCGCGAGCGCTACGCCGCGCCAGTCGAGAGCGGCTAAAGACACCCCCATCATCACCGCGATGCCGACGAAGGCGATCAACACCGCCGCGACCTTGACCGCGGTGAAGCGCTCGCCGCCGAGCAGCCAGGCGAGAAACGCCACCACCAGCGGAGCGGTGTAGATGAGCAGCACGGTCAAGCTCACCGGAATGTACGCCACGGCGCCGATGTAGCCGTACGCCGTGAGCGTGAAGGCAACGCCGAGGCCCAGGGCCGCGGGCACGAGCCGGCGCGGCAGGCCGAGCGGCAGGCCGAAGGCGCGCGCGAAGGCGAACAGCATCGCCGTCATGAAGACGAAACGGATCGCCAGCACGGTGACGGTGTTGGTGCCGCCGAGATAGGCGAAGCGCGCCGAGATGGCGGAGAAACCCATGATCGCGGCGCCGAGCGCCACCACGCCGACGCCGACCCAGCCCGGTACGCGCCGCGCCGCGGTCCCCGTTGCGCTCACCCGGTTCGCCGCTCGCGGGTCCGGGCGACGGCGCGCTCCTTCTCGATGAGCGCCTCCTTGCGCGCCACGCCCCAGCGGTAGCCACCGAGGCCGCCGTCGCCGCGCACCACCCGGTGGCAGGGAACGACCACCGACACCGGATTGGTGGCGCAGGCGCGGGCCACTGCGCGCGCCGCGCCGGGCCGGCCGATGGCGCGCGCGACCTCGCCGTAGGTGCGCGTCTCGCCGTAGGGGATGCGCCTCAACTCCTCCCACACGCGGCGCTGGAACGCCGTCGCCTGGACGTCGAGCGGCAGCCCGACGTGCGGTCGCGCGCCTTCGAGATGCGCGGCGATGCCGCCCATCCAGTCGGCGAGCCCGGCGTCGTCGCGGGCGATCTCGGCCGCCGGGTACTCGGCGCCGAGGGCGCCTTCGAGCGAGCGATCGTCGTCGCCGAGATAGACGGCGCAGATGCCGCGCGCGGTCGCCGCGACGAGCAGCCGGCCGAGCGCACAATCGACGATGCCGTAGCCGAGGCGCCAGCCCTTGCCGCCGCGGCGGTAGGCGGCCGGGGTCATGCCGAGCTGGCCGCCCGCGCGCTCGTAGAGCCGGCTCGACGAGCCGTAGCCGACCTCGTAGAGCGCGCCGGCCACCTGGTCGCCGGCCCTGAGCCGTGCCTTGAGCCGGGAGAGCCGGTGGGCGTCGGCGTACTGGCGCGGGGTGACGCCGACGAACCGCTTGAACGTGCGCTGCAGGTGATGCGGGCTGAGGCCGACCTCGGCCGACAGCGCGGCGAGCGTCGGCGGGCCCTCGTCGGCGGCCTCGATGAAGCGGCAGGCGCGGCGCACCGCCACGATCCGCGGATCCTGCGCCGGCGCCTCGCGCGGCCGGCAGCGAAGACAGGCGCGGTAGCCCGCGCCCTCGGCGGCCTCGGGCAGGTCGAAGAAACGCACGTTCCGGCGCCGCGGCCGGCGGCTCGGGCACGACGGCCGGCAGTAGATGCCGGTGGTGCTCACGGCGAAGACGAAGGCGCCGTCGAAGGCGGCGTCACGGGTTTCGACCGCATGCCAGCGGTTTTCGTCGGTCACGATGGCTTCCTCACGATGAATGGTTCGCTACCCCGTTCATAGCCCACTGGCGGCGCGCCATTCTATCCGCCTCTTGCGCGCAAACCCGTGCGTCCACGATACGCCCGGCGCCCCGCCGACGCCAGCGCCGCGCCGCGGTACGGGCCGCCCCGGCCGCCGCCGGGAGCGTGCCGCCGGCCCTCGTCCCGCAACCGGCCCCGGCGCCGGGCTTTCTTTTTTTGTAGGAACCGGGGCGCGCCGGTGAGATAATCGAATGACACGGGCAAGTCCGGCTCCGCGCAATCGGAGCGATCGCGGGGAGCGGAGCGCCCGCAGAGGCGTGGGAGAAGAGGCACGGGCCCATGCAAGTCGCACAAATGCTCAAGGGCAAGGACCGCGGGGTCATCACCACCACGGCCGACGCGACGATCGCCGAAACCGCGCGTACGCTCGAGCGCGAGCGCATCGGCGCGATCATCGTCACCGGCTCGGGCGGCGCGGTCGAAGGAATCCTCTCCGAGCGCGACATCGTTCGCGGCGTGTCGAAGCATGGCGCCGGCTGTCTCGACCTGCGCGTCGGCGACCTGATGACGCGCTCGGTGTTCACCTGCACGCCCGAACACACGGTGGAGGACGTCATGCGCGAGATGACGTCGCGCCGTATCCGCCACATCCCCGTTCTCGAGGGCGAAACGCTCGCCGGCATGATCAGCATCGGCGACGTGGTCAAGACCCGCCTCGACGAAGTCGAGATGGAGAGCGACATGCTGCGCAACTACCTCGCCGGCCGCTGACGACCGCGGTCGCGCGTCGCGGCGCGCCGGTGGTTCAGTCGCAGTCCTCGCAAGCCCCGGTCGGAGCGCCAGTGGCGGCGGCGAGTTCGCGCATCGGGCGGCAATGCGCCTTGTCGTGGTTGGCGAGCAGCGCCAGCAGCTCGGCGAGGGCGTCGACGTCGTCGTCGGCCATGACCGCGTGGTGCAGCATGATCCCGACGGGCGCCGCGTTCCCCGCCACGCGCGCGATGCGGCGGCCGAGATCGCGCCGGGACGCGGGCTTCCCCCGCCACAGCCAGTCGACGGACACGGGTAGCTCCCCGAGGCCGCGCATCTCCAGGGGCGCGGCGCGCTCGTTCCGCGACAGCACCCGGTAGCCGAGCCGCGCCAGGCAGTCGACCGTCACCTGGGTGCAGCGGTTCCACGGCGGCGTGAAGATGGGGTCGAGCACCGGTCCCAGCGCTTCCTCGAGGCGGCGCTTGCCGGCCTCGAGATCGCGGCGCTGGTCGGCCGCCGGGCGGGCGCTTCCGAACTCGCATTTGCGGCCCGCCGGCTCGTGATTGACGTGGCCGAAGCCGTGGGTGTGCAGGCCGACGCCGGCGGACGCGCGCGCCCGCAGGTGGCGCGCGAGATCGGCGCCGAGCGCCTCGGGAATCACCGCGACGTCGATCGCCACCCCATGGCGGGCGAAGAGATCGAGAAGCCGGTGAAGGTGCGCATCGCCCCAGCCGGCATCGTCGTCGCGAAAGAAGAAGCGCGGCGGCGCGGGCGCATCGTCGAGGGCGCGGCGCAGGGGATCGAGCCAGGCGCTCATGGCACGGGTTGCTGCCGCCTCATGCGGTCGTTCTCGCGCGGCTCATCGCCT
>JAZFVR010000432.1:0-2577 GCA_036447835.1 Alphaproteobacteria bacterium
GGTGCTCGACGATGTCAGCCTCGAGATCCACCGGGCGCGGACGGTGGCGATCGTGGGCGAGTCGGGCAGCGGCAAGAGCACGCTCGCGCGCGCGATCACCGGTCTGCTGCCGCCGACGCAGGGCCGCATCATGTACGGCGGCGAGGAACTGCCGGCGGCGCTCGCCCAGCGCACCCAGGACCAGTTGCGCCGGATGCAGATGATCTACCAGATGCCCGACACCGCGTTGAACCCGCGCCATCGCGTGCGCGAGATCATCGGTCGGCCGCTCGAGTTTTATCTGGGCACGCGGGGCGACGACAAGGAGAAGCGCGTCAGGGAGCTGTTGTCGATGATCGAGCTCGAGCCCGATGAGTTCATCGACCGTTACCCGGAAGAGCTGTCGGGCGGCCAGAAGCAACGAGTATGCATCGCCCGCGCGCTGGCGGCGGAGCCCGAGCTCATCATCTGCGACGAGGTCACGTCGGCGCTCGACCAGCTCGTGGCCGAGGAGATCCTGAAGCTCTTGCAGCGCCTGCAGGACGACCTCGGGCTCTCGTATATGTTCATCACCCACGACTTGGCGACGGTGCGGGCGATCTCGGACGAGATCGTGGTCATGCTTCAGGGCCGGATCGTCGAGCACGGCGAAAAAGCCGAGGTCCTGACGCCGCCGCACCACGAATACACCGAGCTTCTTCTCTCCTCGGTGCCCGAGATGGACCCCGACTGGCTCGATAACGTTCTCGACCAACGGGCAGGCGCCCAGAAGGATTCCGCGCAGGGCGACGCCAAGCGGCCGTCCCAGGCCTGAGCCGACGGCGATGAGCCGGTGGCGATGCCTGCTGGCGGGCCTCGTGTTCGTGGCCCTGCTACCGCGCGACGCGCTGCCCCAGGAAGCGGCCTGGCGAAGCCACATGGAGACTGCGGCGGCCGCCCACCGGCGCGGCGATTCGGCGAACTCGGAGAGGTCGTTGCGGGGCGCTCTCGATCTCGCGCAGGGCTTCGCCCGGTATGACCGGCGCCGGGGAGAGACGCACCTGGCGCTGGCCACGGTTCTCTTCGAGCAGGAACGCTACGCCGAAGCCCGATCGCATCTCGAACGGACGGTGGCGATCTTCGAAACGGCGCCGGACGGCGACCATGCGCTCGTCGCCACGGCGCTCGACGCGCTCGCCCTGACCCACATGCGCGACGGCGGTTACGCCGAGGCCGAGCCGGCCTTCGGGCGCGCGCTCGCCATTTTCGAGACCGAGTACGGGCCCGACCACGGGGATGTCGGCCAGGTCCTCGGCAAGCTCGCCGGGCTCTATCTCGCGGATGGCCGCTACCAGGGGGCCGAGCCGCTCTACCGGCGTTCGATCGCCATCAAGGAGAAGACCTTCGGGGGGCGCCACTCGGAAGTCGGACAGGCGCTCGAATCCTTCGCCATCGTGCTGCGCATGATCGGCCGCGAGGCGGAGGCCGACGCGGTCGACGCCCGCGCCGGCGCGATCCTCTACAGGGAGACGAAAGCGACACCTGCGGGCTGACGCGGCCCCGTCGGGCGCCCTCACAGCTGGTCGCGGCGCACACTGCGCTGCCATTTGCGCGAAAAGACCCGCGCGTCGCGCTCGGCGGTGCCGTCACGCTTGCGATAGGGCAGGTATTCGAGGATCGCCGGCACCGGGTCGTCCTCGGCGTCGGCCGGCAGCCACAGGCGCGGCGCCAGCCGGCAGCCGTCGGCGAGCGTGATCCACAGGTTCTCGATCTCGCGGACGACGCGCGGTAACTGCCCCACCGTGCACATGGTCGCCTCTCCCCGCGCCGTCTCAGACGTGCCGCGTGAGGCCGCCGTCGACGCGGATGCTCTGGCCGGTGATATAGCCGGCGCCGTCGGAGAGGAGGAACGCCGTGGTCCTGGCGATCTCGGCCACGGTCCCGATGCGCTGCATGGGAATTCGGCCGCTCGTCCCCTCCGCGTGATCGAGGCTGTCGATGTAACCGGGCAGAATGTTGTTCATGCGGATGCCGGCGTCGGCGTAGCGATCGGCGTAGAGCTTCGCGAAGCCCGAGAGCGCGGCGCGGATGCACGACGAGACGGGGAGCGACAGCTCGGGCTCGAAGGCGGCGAAGGTGGTGATGTTGACGATCGCCCCGCCACCCTGCCGCAGCATCGCCGGCGTCACCAGGCGCGCCATGCGCACCACGTTCAGGAGCAACATGTCGAGCCCGACGTGCCAGTCGTCGTCGGGAATGCCGAGCAGCTCGCCCTTCGGCGGATGCCCGGTGTGGTTGACCACGGCGTCGATGCGCCCGTAGGCGTCGAGCGCCGCATCGACGAGGCGCTCGAGATCGCCGGCCTCGGTGACCGAGCCGCTGACGCCGACGCCGCCGAGCTCCCCGGCCAGCGCCTCGGCCGAGCCCGATGGCGACATCAGCGCGACGCGATAGTCGCGGCCGTGAAGCTCCCTGGCGATCGCCGCGCCGATGCCGCGGCCTCCCCCCGTTACGATGGCGACTCTCGCGTCTGGCATGTCCCTGTCCTAGTGGTCTAAGTCGGTCTGCTGCGACGTTTCCAACTATTACCCGCGAATCGCGTCCAAGGCGATAGACGGG
>JAZFVR010000433.1:0-4140 GCA_036447835.1 Alphaproteobacteria bacterium
GGCGCCAAGATCGGGGTGCTCGGCGCCAACGGCGCCGGCAAGTCGACGCTGCTGCGCATCATGGCCGGTCTCGACGACGACTTCGCCGGCGAGGCGTGGGCGGCCGAGGGCGTGCGTGTCGGCTTCCTGCCGCAGGAGCCGGAGCTCGACCCTGGGCGCGACGTGCTCGGCAACATCATGGAAGGGGTGGCTGGGACCAAGGCGCTGCTCGACCGTTTCGACGCGGTCTCGGCGCGCTTCGCCGAGGAGCTCGAGGCCGACGAGATGGACGCGCTTCTCGCCGAGCAGGCCGAGCTGCAGGAGAAGATCGACGCGGCAAACGGCTGGGACCTGGGGCGTTCGCTCGACATCGCCATGGACGCACTGCGCTGCCCGCCGGGCGAAGCCGACGTGGCGACGCTGTCGGGCGGCGAGCGACGGCGCGTGGCACTGTGCCGCCTGTTGATCGAAAAGCCCGACCTCTTGCTCCTCGACGAGCCCACCAACCACCTCGACGCCGAATCGGTGGCGTGGCTCGAGCGCTTCCTCCACGAGTACGAGGGCACGGTGATGGCGATCACCCACGACCGCTATTTCCTCGACAACGTGGCCGGGTGGATCCTCGAGCTCGACCGCGGCCGCGGCATTCCCTGGCGCGGTAACTATTCGTCGTGGCTCGAGCAGAAGAGCGAGCGCCTCGCGCTCGAGGGGAAGCAGGAGCGGGGGCGGCAGCGGACGCTGGCCCGCGAGCTCGAATGGATCCGCGCCACGCCGCCGGCGCGGCGCGTGCGCAACAGGGCGCGCGTCTCGGCCTTCGACCGCCTGCTCGCCGACAGCGCCGATCGCGCGCCGGAGAGCGCGCAGATCGTCATTCCGCCGCCGCCGAGGCTCGGCGACCTCGTCGTCGAGGCCGAGGATTTGCGCAAAGGCTACGGCGACCGGCTGCTCTTCGATTCGCTCGGCTTTCGCCTGCCGCCGGGCGGCATCGTCGGGGTCATCGGTCCCAACGGCGCCGGCAAGACGACGCTGTTCCGCCTCATCGCCGGAGAGGAGTCGGCCGACGGCGGCACCATGCGCATCGGCGAGACGGTGTCGCTCGGCTACGTCGACCAGTCGCGCGAGTCGCTTTCTCCCGACAAGGCGGTGTGGGAGGAGATCGCCGAAGGCGAGGAAGAGGTCGATCTCGGCAAGCGGCGCATTCCCGTGCGCGTCTATTGCGCCGCCTTCAACTTCAAGGGGTCCGACCAGCAGAAGAAGACCGGCCAGCTATCGGGTGGCGAGCGCAACCGCGTGCATCTCGCCAAGGTGCTCAAATCGGGCGCCAACCTGCTGCTGCTCGACGAGCCGACCAATGACCTCGACGTCGACACGCTGAGGGCGCTCGAGGAGGCGCTGCTCGACTTCGCCGGCTGCGCCATCGTCATCAGCCACGACCGCTGGTTCCTCGACCGCATCGCCACCCATATCCTCGCCTTCGAGGGCGACAGCCGGGTGCTGTGGTTCGAGGGCGGCTACAGCGACTACGAGGCCGACCGCCGCCGCCGCCTCGGCGCCGAGGCCGACCATCCCCACCGCATCAAGTACAAGCCGCTGACGCGCGGCTGAACCCGCCTGGGCCGGGAAGAGACGGCCCCCGCGCATTGCCTCGGATGTCGCTGACGGGCCGTCGCCGGCCCTAATTGGAATTGATCGCCCGGCCGGTGCGTTGGCGCAGCTCCTCGAGCAGCCCCTCCATGCCCTTGCGGTTGATGATCGAGCGGAACTCCGCGCGTTGCGTGGTGATAAGGCTCACGCCCTCGATAACCACGTCGATGATCTTGTGCCCCGGGCGCCTGCTGCGCACCCGGTATTCGACGCGTATGGAGGCCCGGTTCGGCGTCCGGATTTCGATGCTGACGATGGTATCCTTCTCGCCGAGCGGCTGCGCCTTGAGAACTTCGAAGGTCTGGTCGGAGAGGCCTCCGAGTTGCGAGGCGTAGGATTCGAGGATGAAGTCGCGAAACAAGGCGAGATATTCCGACTGCTGCTCGGGCGTCGCGGCGCGCCAGTATCGGCCGAGGACGAAGCGCGCGATCGTGCGTACGGCGAATCCCTCTTCGAGGAGTTCGCGATAGCGCCGCTTGCGCTCATCCTCGCTGCTCTCGGGCTTGGTGAGGACGGCAACCGCGTCGTCGCCGAGCTTCTTTACGAACCGCGCCGCGTCGTCCGACAGAACCTCCGTCGCGCCGGCGGCGAGCGGCCACAGTGCAACGGTCACGATAATCGCAACGTGAAGGGCGAAGCGGCGAAGCGACATATTCAGTTGACGAGAGAGACCTTGTCCTCGCCTTCCTCGAACTCTTCGAAGTCGTCGAAATCCTTTATCGAGAAGCTGGGGATCGGAACCAGCGGCGCCGGCGCGCCATCGCGGATCTCGTCGTCCCGACGCTGGCGATACAAACTGCGCAATGTCGCGTAAAAGTCAAGCGATGTCCGCTCGATCTCGTCGAGCGTGTCGAGCACGCTCTCGCGCTCGTCGACGCCGCGGACGATCGTCCGGGCCGCCAGGAGGTCGTCTTCCAGGAAGTAGTTGAGCGGATCGAGGAACGTGTCGACGACGAGGCCGGTGACGTCGCGCGGGTTCGACGGCCCAAACAACGGCAGCATCAGGTAGAAGCCCTCGCCCGTGCCCCAGACCGCGAGCGTTTGCCCGAAGTCCTCGCGGTGGCCCTCCATGCCGAATTTGTCGGCCATGTCGATCACGCCGCCGATGCCGACGGTGGAGTTGATCACGAACCTGCCGACCGTGGTGCCCGCCCGCTCGATCTTGCCCTGCAGGAGGTCGTTGGCGAGCGTGACCGGCGTGCGCAGATTGTCGAGAAAGTTGCGGGTGCCGCGGCGCACCTCGGGAGGAATGAAAGTGCGGTACATGATCGCGAGTGGCTTGATGATGATGCCGTCGGCGAACTGGTTGAACTTGAAGATACCGCGGTTCATCCCCTCCAACGGGTCGTTGACGTCCTCGAACCCGCCCAACTCCGCCTCCTTGTCGGGCGCCGTTGCACAGCCGCTTACCAGCGCCGCACACAATATCAGGATGGAAACGAGCGTCCTCGACGGATTGAATCGTTCTGAGACCATTTTTTTATACCCTTCAACCGCATGAAGGGCGGCATGACGCCAAGGACCTGTCCGCCGCCTTAACGTAATCGGCCTAGGTGCACAAACAAGCCGATCCCCCGGCCGGAATCGTCACTCTCACAGCATCCTTAACAAAATTCTGAGCACTTATTCGCGAATCTGACCGTGCAAGTACCTTTCCGGAAACACTCCTTAACCGTTCGTCTAGCACAGTAGTCGGCGCGACGCTAGAGCGTGCGGTGCGCGTGGGTCAGGAATTGACGTAACCTGTTGTAAAAATAGCACAGTGTATATGATGAGAATACACTTGGAAAGGGAAGTGTTAGCAGATATAAGGATATCCTTATATTGCGATCTCTTTACATCGTGCAAGAGCGATCACAGAGGTTACGGATTTGAATTCGGTGTTGAGCGTCTTGCGGGCGATGGCAGAGCCGACACGGCTCAGACTCCTCGCGCTGTGCGCGGAGAGCGAGCTCACGGTGACCGAGCTCACGGAGATCCTGGGCCAGAGCCAGCCTCGAGTTTCGCGGCATCTGAAGGTGCTTTGCGATGCCGGGGTGCTCGACCGTTTTCGCGAGGGGAGCTGGATGTTCTTCCGCCTTGCCCGTGACGGAGAAGGCGCCGAGGTGGGCCAGTTCCTCGTCGGGCGCCTTCCCAAGGACGATGCCGAGCTGGCGCTCGATCATCGCCGCCTCGAGGAGGTGAGACGGGCGCGCGCCGAAGCCGCTGCCGCCTACTTTCGCGACCACGCCGGCGGCTGGGACGACATCCGGGACGTCTCGGTCGCCGGGGGCGAAGTCGAGGCCGCCCTTCTCGACCTGTTCGCAAACCGCACCGTGAACGACCTCCTCGACGTCGGCACCGGCACCGGCCGCATGCTCGAGATCTTCGCCGACCGCGTCGGCCATGCCATCGGCATCGACCTTTCGCGCGCGATGCTGGCGGTGGCGCGCGCCAATCTCGAGGGTGCCGGCCGGCGCAACTGCGAGGTGCGGCACGGCAATATGTACAAGCTGCCGCTGGCCTCGGAGTCGTTCG
>JAZFVR010000434.1:0-2088 GCA_036447835.1 Alphaproteobacteria bacterium
GCCCCAGGAGCTCGTGGCGGAAGCCGTTCATCACCGCCAGCACGATGATCAGCGCGGCGACGCCGAGCGCGATGCCGAGGAACGAGAAGCCGGCGATCACCGAGACGAAGCCCTCCTGGCGCCGCGCCCTCAGGTAGCGCGCCGCGACCGTGCGTTCGAAGGGGGAGAACATCTAGGAGCCTATCCGGGTCGGCCTGGGAGGCGCGATTGCCGCGTCGCGAAGGCTTGGCGATGCTCCGGTATCGCCGGCGCCTCCGCTCCTGGCACTCGCGCATCCTGGGTCGATGCAGCACATGACCATTACCCGGACCGGCTCCTAGGGCTCAGGCGGTGAGCCGCGCCAGCGCCGCCTCGCCCGACAGCTCCTCGCGCTCGCCGGTGGCCCGGCGCTTGAGCTCGACGACGCCCTTGGCGAGTCCGCGCGGACCGACGGTGAGCTGCCACGGCAGGCCGATCAGGTCCATGGTGGCGAACTTGACCCCGGCGCGCCCGGCCGTGTCGTCATAGAGCGCCTCGACGCGCGCGCCGGCAAGCTTGGCGTAGAGGTCGTCGCAGGCGCCGTCGCTCGCCGCGTCGCCCGGCTTGAGGTTGATCAGCCCGACCGCGAACGGCGCCACCGCGTCGGGCCAGACGATGCCCGCCTCGTCGTGGCTCGCCTCGATAACGGCGCCGACGAGGCGCGAAACGCCGATGCCGTAGGAGCCCTGCTCGACCGGCACCGTCTCGCCGTCGGCGTTGGTGACGGTGGCATTCATCGGCTTCGAGTACTTGGTGCCGAAGTAGAAGATGTGGCCGACCTCGATGCCGCGGGCGGTCACCAGATCCTCGGGCGCCACCGGGCAGCTCTCGGGGTCGTGCTTGTCGTCGGTGACGGCGTAATGCTTCGTCCACATGGCGACGATCGGCTCGAGATCGGCGTCGTAGTCGACGTCGGTGCCGAGAACGTCGTGCTCGAGCAGCGCGCGGTGGCAGTAGACGGCGCTCTCGCCGGTGTCGGCGAGGATCACGAACTCGTGGCTCAGGTCACCGCCGATGGGCCCCGAATCGGCCTGCATGGGGATCGCCTTGAGCCCCATGCGCGCGAAGGTGCGCAAGTACGAGACGAACATCCTGTTGTACGAACGCCTGGCGCCGGCGTAGTCGACGTCGAATGAATAGGCGTCCTTCATCAGGAACTCGCGCCCGCGCATGACGCCGAAGCGCGGCCGGACCTCGTCGCGGAACTTCCACTGGATGTGATAGAGGTTCCTGGGCAGCTCGCGGTAGCTCTTGACCGCGGTGCGGAAGATCTCGGTGATCTGCTCCTCGTTGGTGGGCCCGTAGAGCATGTCGCGCTGGTGGCGATCGGTGATGCGGAGCATCTCGGGCCCGTAATCGTCGTAGCGCCCGCTCTCGCGCCACAGCTCGGCCGGCTGGATCGTCGGCATCAGCACCTCGTGGCAGCCGGCGGCGTCCATCTCCTCGCGCACGATCCGCTCGATACGCTTGAGCACGCGGAAGCCCAGCGGCAGCCACGAGTAGATGCCGGCGCTCGACTGCCGGATCAGCCCGGCGCGCAGCATCAGCCGGTGCGAGACGATCTGCGCCTCGGCGGGAGTCTCCTTGAGGGTCGGCAGGAAGTAGGCGGAAAGACGCATCGAGGCCCCGGAAAACGGCGGCTCTGGCCGCCGCTCGGACTTTAGGCAAAGGGCGCGCGAATTACAATCGCCGACGCGTCCGTTGCGTGACCGCCGTCACTTGCCCTTCGCCTCGGCCTTCAGCTCGCGCTTCCACGGCTTTCCTGGCGACCAGACGTCGTGGTGAATCGCGGCGTCGAGCGCCTTGCCGACGACGTTCTTCGGCTGCCCGCGGTGGAGCGCGTGCGCGGCGCCGAAAGCATAGTCCCTGCCCGAGCCGACCGCCCAGAACCCGCGCTCTTCGGAGAGGTGGAAGGCATCGTCGATCTCCCACAGGCGCCCCGGCTGCGCGACGAGGAAACTGACGCCGAGTTGCAGCGCTCCGTATTCGTCTCTCGCCTTGAAACCGTCGTCGCGGATCGCCTGGCACAAGTTCTCGGTTAGCTTCAAGACCGTCTTGCAAGGCGCTAAT
>JAZFVR010000435.1:0-3885 GCA_036447835.1 Alphaproteobacteria bacterium
TGCGCGCGTCGTCGAGCGTCCAGCAGTTCTCGACGCAGGCGAGGTCCATGCCCGGGATCGGCGGCCTCACCGCGTGCGCCCCGGTGGCGATAAGCAGCTTGTCGTAAGTGAGCGACTCGCCGCCGTCGAGAGCGAGCGCCTTCTTCTTCGGCGTCACCGTCTCGACGCGGCCCTGGCGCACGTCGACGCCGAGGCTCTCGAAGTGCCTGCCGCCGTGGCGCAGGCGCGTCCCCTCCTCATCGATGTTGCCGGCGAGGAGATAGGGGATCGCCATGCGCGAATACGGCGGCTCGGGCTCGTCGCCGACGAGCGTGATCGTGCCCGAGGGGTCGGCCTTGCGCAGCGTCTCCGCCGCGATGACGCCCGCCGGCCCGGCGCCGATGATCACGTAGTCCATTCTTCACCCTCCCGATGTTCCGTCGTTGCGGCGATGGCCCGGTCCGCGTTGCCAGAGACGTCGCAGGGGCGGGTTTCAAACCCGCCCCTGCATGACACGATCCAGCAGTTGGCGCACCGGCGGGTCGTCGCACCAACCCGGCGTCACGTCGCTAGAGCCCGAGCCTTGCCACGGTTTCACTGCTCGGTCGACCGTCCTTGGTCCAGCCGCGCGCTTCGTAGTACTCGGGCAGCATCTTGCCGAGCTCGTTGACCTTGCCCTTGCCCGAGCCCGCCGGCGCCGGCACCTCGAGCATGCGCTTAGGCAGGGTGTCGTCCTTGGCGGTCAGGCCGGCGCCGAGGTTGAACATGCGCTCGAGGTTCCAGATGCGCTCGCCGGTCTCCTGTAGCCGCTCGGCGGTCCAGTCGCCGTCGCAGGCGGCGTCGATCTGCTGGGCGAACTCCTTGAGGCCCCAGGCGGCGGTGGTGAACAGGCACAGCCCCGAGGAATCGACCGCGGCGACGCGGTCCTGGGACTCCTTGCACGGCTTGGCCTTGCCCTTGCCGCTCACGTCCTCCATGTCCTCGGTGAACATGTCGTGCTTGAGGTGGCAGGCGCCGCGGTTCGAGGTGGCGTAGCCGAGACCCATTCCCTGCAGCGCGCGCGAGTCGTAGCCGGCGAACTCCTGGCCCTTGACCGTCATCGAGAGATCGGGGTGGCCGTATTTCTCGCACAGGCGCTTCGAGCCGAGCCCCAACTCCCTGCCGAAGCCCTCGTACTTGCCGGTCTTCTCGGCCATGATCGTGAGCGCCTCGGCGTTGCCGAAGTTGAGCGGCACGCCGTCGGTCTGCTTGTCGGTGATGGCGCCGATCTCGTAGAGCTCCATCGCCGCCGCCAGCGTCGCCCCGAACGAGATCGGGTCCATGCCGTGCTCGTTCATCAGATAGCTGGCGAAGGTCAGCGCGTCGATGTCGTCGACGCCGATGACGGGGCCGAAGGCATAGGCCGTCTCGTACTCGAGCCCGCCCGAGGCGTGCCAGTACTCGGGCCGGTTGACGATGGTGAAGTGCTTCTCGTCGATGTGGGCGATGCGCCCGCAGGCAATGGTGCAGCCGAAACACGCCTTGTTGGTGATCAGGTTGCGGTGACCGTTGGGGCCGACCTTGGCCATCGCCGCCGGGTTGATCTTGTCGACGCCGTCGAACTGGACCTCCTGGAAGTTGCGCGTGGGCAGGCCGCCCCACTCCTGCATCATGTCGATCATGGCGTTGGTGCCGAGCTCGGTGAGCTCCTTGCGCCCGGCGTTTTCCCACAGCGTCGCCTTGGTCTCCGTGACCACCGCCATGAAGCGCTTCGGGTCCTTGACGCGCACGCCGACGGTGCCGTGCGCGGCGATCGCCTTGAGGTTCTTCGAGCCCATGACGGCGCCGACGCCCGAGCGCCCGGCGGCGCGGTGCAGGTCGTTGATGATGCAGGCGTAGAGCACGCCGCGCTCGCCGGCGACGCCGATCGACGCCACCTTCAGGAGCGGGTTCTGGTGCCTGGTCTTGATCCATTCCTCGGTGTGCCACACCGTGGTGCCCCAGATTTCGTCGGCGGGCAGGATCTCGACGTGATCGTCGACGATGTGGAGATAGACCGGCTCCTTCGACTTGCCCTCGATCACCATCAGGTCATAGCCGGCGAACTTGAGCTCGGCGCCGAACTTGCCGCCCGAGTTCGAGCATGCGATGGCGCCGGTGAGCGGCCCCTTGGTGATCACCGCGTAGCGCCCGCTGGTCGAGGCCATGGTGCCGGTCAAGGGGCCGGTGGCGAAGATCAGCACGTTGTCGGGCCCCAGGGGATCGGCCTTGGGGTCCATGTTCTCCCACAGGTACTTGGTGCCGAGCCCGCGTTCGCCGAGATACTGCTGGGCCCACTCCATGTTCAGGGGCTCGCTCTCGACCTTGCCCTTCGTGAGGTCGATCCGGAGGATTTTGTTCTGCCATCCCATTACACCAACTCCCTGTCCCTCGTGTGTCGCTCGCGCTCAGGCCGGCGGCTGGCTGTCGGTCTTGACCGCCCACTCCTTCATGCGGTCGTAGCCGGTCCAGTCGGCGTCGACATAGGCGATCGCCCCGGTCGGGCAGGCCGCCGCGCATTGCGGGTCGCCGCCGCAGAGGTCGCATTTGATGACCTTGCCCGTGGCGTGGTTGTAGTTGATGGTGCCGAACGGGCAGGCGATCGTGCACACCTTGCAGCCGACGCAGACGTCCTCGTTGACCTCCATGGCGCCGGTGGCGGCGTTCTTGGTGATCGCCTCGACCGGGCACGCCTGCATGCACCAGGCGTCGGCGCACTGGGTACAGGTGTATGGGATCGCGCGCTTGCCGTGCTCGAATTCGAACACCTTGATGCGCGACTTGGCGGGATTGAACACCCCTTCGTGCTCGAAGGAGCACGCCATCTCGCACTGGAGACAGCTCGTACACTTGTCCGCATCGATGAGAAGCGACTTTTGCATCTCGGCCCTCCCATGAGCCCTCTTGAACCGTTATCGCGGCACGGCAACACCCGGGGTGGCGCCGGCATTGTCTGCGCCGTCGCCGCAAGTGGGCAAAGTCGTGTGCGCCTCACTTTAGCCGCTTCGCCCGGCGATGGGTAGCCCCGGTTTCGCCGCCGCGCCGGGCGCAGACCCCGTTGACACCCCGGCGGCGGCGGGGATAACTGGCGCCGCAAACGACGATCCATCGTCGGGGCAGGGGCGGGGCGATGAGCGCACGCAGCACGGTTCTCGGCATCGCCGGCTATTCGGGCAGCGGCAAGACGACGCTCGTCGTCGGCCTGATCCCCGAGCTGGTCGGGCGCGGGTTCAGCGTGTCGACGGTCAAGCACACGCACCACAACGTCTCGATCGACCGCAGGGGCGACGCGACGCGGCGTTTGCGCGACGCCGGCGCGGTCGACGTGATCGTCGCCGGGGACGAGCGCTGGGCGGTGCTGCACGAGCACCGCGGCGCGCCCGAGGCGAGCCTCGATGCGCTCGTCGCGCGCATGGCGCCGGTCGATTTGGTGCTCGTCGAGGGCTTCAAGAAGCACGATCACGAGAAGATCGAGGTGCACCGCCCGGCGCTCTGCAAGCCGTTGCTCTGCGCCGAGGATGCGCGCATCGTCGCCGTCGCCACCGACGCGCCGCTGGCGGGAATCGCGATTCCCAGGCTCGACCTCAACGACGTCGCGGCGATCGCCGACTTCGTCGTCGCGCGCTGCGGCTTGGTACGACGACGCTAAGTGCGCCGCGATCGCGGCCCGGCCGCCGCGCCGTGTTGAACCGCCGCGCCCTATCGTTTAAGTGAAGCATCCACACCAGCTGGGATTCCAATGCCATGTCATCTTTATCGACCACTCTGCGCGTCGCGCGCGCGGCGGAAGTCATGCTCGTCAACGGCACCTGGCTCAGCGGCCAGGTGTTCGTCGAGGAGGGTTCGCGCACCCAGGACCTCCTCAACGATACGCGCCCGTTCTTTCCC
>JAZFVR010000436.1:0-10051 GCA_036447835.1 Alphaproteobacteria bacterium
AGAGCGTGGCGTCGGAAAGCGAAAATCCCATGCCGTCGACCTTGGTAAGAAGGCGGGCGCTCCGGGCCTTGCCGTCGCCCAGCACCGATTCCCTGCCCGCGTTCCTCAGCTCCTCGACGGTCCGGACGAACATCGTGCGCCACCCCTGAACGTGAATTCCGTTGAGACGCGAGCGTAGCACCCGGTTCGCCCGGCGTCGCGGTCGCCGCCGCAAGCCGGAGCGGATTCGGACGCCCTGCGGCGTCTCGAACGACGCGAATCGGCGGAGGTGGCGGTTTTCGCCCACCCATGCATCGGTCGCTTTCCGGGACAAGCCGCTGGCAGGGGCGCCGCGAATGCGGTTAGAATGCGCGCGCGAAAAACCGATAAACGTAAAACGAAGCGGGAGGAGCAGATGGCCGGTAGCGTCAACAAGGTGATTCTGATCGGCAACCTGGGACGCGACCCCGAGGTGCGTAGCCTGTCGGACGGCTCGCCCGTGGTCAACCTGTCGCTGGCCACCAACGAAACCTGGACCGACCGCGCCTCCGGCGAGCGCCGCGAGCGCACCGAGTGGCACCGCATCGTGATCTTCGACGAGCGCCTCTGCGACGTCGCCCAGAAATACCTGCGCAAGGGCTCGAAGCTATTCGTCGAGGGCCAGTTGCAGACCCGCAAGTGGACCGACCAGCAGGGCGTCGAGAAGTACAGCACCGAGGTCGTGCTGAGGCGCTTCCGCGGCGAGATGACGATGCTCGACGGCCGCGGCGAGGGTGGAGGCGAATCCTACGGTGGCGGCGAGGGAGAGGCCGGGCCGGCGCCCGCGGGCGGCGGCAGCGACCTCGACGACGACATTCCGTTTTGAACGTCACGCACGCCGCGTCGCGGCGGCCGAGCGACGCACCGGGCGGGTCGGTGTGATACGGGCGGCCGCCTGACGTGGAGAGCCGATCCATGGCCGGGATCATCCTCCATCACTACCCGCAGTCGCCGGTCTCCGAGAAGGTCCGCGTCGTGCTCGGCGTCAAGCGCCTCGACTGGCGCTCGGTGGAGATTCCGCGGCTGCCGCCGAAGCCCGAGCTGATGCCGCTCACCGGCGGCTACCGGATGACGCCGGTGATGCAAATCGGCGCCGACGTCTACTGCGACAGCCAGTGCATCATCCGCGAGATCGAGCGCCGCCATCCCAAGCCGACGCTGTTCCCCGGCGCCGCCGAGGGGCTCGCCTGGGGGGTGAGCCGGTGGACCGACGGGCCGCTGTTTAAGGAGACGATCGCGCTCGTCTTCGGCGACGCCGGCGACGCCATGCCACCCGCCTTCGCCGCCGACCGCGGGCCGCTATACTTCGGACCCGAATTCGACGTCGCGGCGCTCGCGGCGGCGCTGCCCGAGACGCTGGCGAGCCTGCGCGCCCAGCTCGGCTGGATGGAGCAGCGCCTCGCCGACGGCCGCGACTTCATGCTCGGGAAGCGTCCCGGTCTTCCCGATGCGCTCTGCTACTACATCGTGTGGTTCATTCGCGGGCGTTACTCCAGGGGCCCCGGATTTCTCGCCCGCTTCGCGAAGCTCTGCGCCTGGGAAGAGCGCGTCAAGGCGATCGGCCACGGCAGCCCCAGCGACATGGACGCCGCCGAGGCCCTCGACATCGCCCGCGCCGCCGAGCCGGCGACGCCTGCGGCGGGCGGCGCCGACGATCCGCGCGGATTCACGTCCGGCGATCTCGTCGAGATCGTCCCCCTCGGCGTCGGTGGCGCACCCGCGGTCGCCGGGCGCATCCTCGGCGTCGATGCCGACGAGATCGTCATCGCCCGCGACGACGCGCGCGTCGACACCGTCGCCGTGCATTTTCCGCAGGTCGGCTACCGGGTGACGCCGGCGCGTTGAGCGCAGACGGTGGCCGCGACCCGCGAGCGAAATGTCGTGCCGTCGCTTGTTCACAGCCGCCAAACCCTGTACTATCGCTGGCGTCGGCAGCCGAGATTCCGAGGTTGCCTTTTCGCCCACCTGACGTAATCGATTCGCGCAAGCACGAGTGACCGAGTCCGCAGCACCCAAACAGTTCGACACCGCGTCCGTCGCGATCGAGGAGGAGATGAAGCGCTCCTACCTCGACTACGCGATGAGCGTCATCGTCGCGCGCGCGCTGCCCGACGTGCGCGACGGCCTCAAGCCGGTGCACCGGCGCATCCTCTTCGGCATGCACGACGCCGGCTGCACCTCCGACAAGCCCTACCGCAAGTCGGCGCGCGTGGTCGGCGACGTCATGGGCAGGTACCACCCCCACGGCGACGCCGCCATCTACGACGCCATGGTGCGCATGGCCCAGGACTTCTCCATGCGCCTGCCGCTGGTCGACGGCCAGGGCAACTTCGGCTCGATGGACGGCGACCCGGCAGCGGCGATGCGATACACCGAGGTGCGTATGGCGCTGCCGGCGCACGCGCTGATCGAGGACATCGACAAGGACACGGTCGATTTCCAGGCCAACTACGACGAGAGCACCGAGGAGCCGAAGGTGCTGCCGGCCCGCTTCCCCAATCTGCTCGTCAACGGCGCCGGCGGCATCGCGGTAGGCATGGCGACCAACATACCGCCGCACAACCTGGGCGAGGTGATCGACGCCTGTTGCGCTTATATCGACGACCCCCGCATCGGCATCGACGAGCTGATGGAGTTCGTGCCCGGGCCCGATTTTCCCACCGGCGCCATCGTGCTCGGCAGGCAGGGCATACGCGCGGCGTACCACCTCGGCCGCGGCTCGGTGGTGATGCGCGGGCGCACCCACGTCGAGGAGATCCGCAAGGACCGCGAGGCGATCGTCGTTACCGAGGTGCCGTACCAGGTCAACAAGGCGCGTATGATCGAGCGCATCGCCGACGTGGTGCGCGAAAAGCGTGTCGACGGCATCTCCGAGCTGCGCGACGAATCGGACCGCGACGGCGTGCGCGTCGTCATCGAGCTCAAGCGCGACGCCATCGCCGATCTGGTGCTCAACCAGCTTTACCATTTCACTCAGCTGCAGACGACATTCCCCGTCAACATGCTGGCGCTCATCGGCGGGCGACCCGCGACCATGAACCTCGGCGAGATCGTCGCCGCCTTCGTCGACTTCCGCGAGGAGGTCATCAAGCGGCGCACGATCTACGAGCTCGGCAAGGCGCGCGATCGCGCGCACGTTCTCGTCGGCCTGGCGCTCGCCGTCGCCAACATCGACGCGGTGATCAAGATCATCCGCGCCGCGCCCGACCCGCAGGGCGCGCGCGATGCGCTGATTGCGCAGCCCTGGCCAGCCGACGCGGTGGCGGCGCTGATCGCGCTCATCGACGAGCCCGGCGGCCGGCTCGACGACGGCCGCTACCGTCTCAGCGAGATCCAGGCGCGCGCCATCCTCGAACTCCGCCTGCAGCGGCTCACCGCGCTCGAGCGCGACAAGATCGCCGACGAGCTGCGCGAGATCGGCGAGAGGATCGAGGGCTACCTCGAGATACTCGGCTCGCGCCCGCGGTTGCTCGAAGTGCTGCGCGCCGAGCTCGTCGAGATGAAGGAGCGCTTCGCGACGCCGCGTCGCACCGAGCTCTCCGAAGTGGAGTTCGAGCAGGATATCGAGGACCTCATCCAGCGCGAGGACATGGTCGTCACCTTCAGCCACGGCGGCTACGTCAAGCGCGTGCCCCTCTCGACCTACCGCGCGCAGCGGCGCGGCGGCAAGGGCCGCGCCGGCATGAAGACGCGCGAGGAGGACTTCGTCCAGCAGGTGCGCGTCGTCGACACGCACACCCCGGTGCTGTTCTTCTCGACCGCCGGCCAGGTTTACAAGCTCAAGGTCTACAAGCTGCCGCTGGGCACCCCGCAGGCGCGCGGCAAGGCGCTCGTCAACCTGCTGCCGCTGGCCGAGGGCGAAACCATCTCGACGGTAATGCCGCTACCCGAGGACGAGTCGAGCTGGGGCGGGCTGCACGTGGTCTTCGCCACGTCGGACGGCCACGTACGGCGCAACGCGCTGTCGGACTTCGTCAACGTCAAGGCCAACGGCAAGATCGCCATGAAGCTCAGGGAAGGCAGCCGGCTCGTCGGCGTGCGCACCTGCGCGGCGGACGAAGACATGCTGCTGGCGACGCGCGCCGGCAAGTGCATCCGCTTCCGCGTCGACGATGTGCGCGTGTTCAGCGGTCGCACCTCGATCGGCGTGCGCGGCATCAGGCTCGCCAAGGGCGACGAGGTGATATCGCTGTCGATTCTGCGCCACGTCGGGGCGAGCGCGGAAGAGCGCGACGCCTACATCCGCATGGCGAACGCGCGCCGCCGCGCCGAGACGGGCGAGAACGGCGACAACGGCGAGGGCGGCGAGGGCGGCGACACCTTGATCGAGGCGCGCTTCGCCGAGTTCGCTGCGGCCGAGGAGTTCATCCTCTGCGTCACCGAGAACGGCTTCGGCAAGCGCACCTCGGCGCACGAGTACCGCATTACCGGACGCGGCGGCCAGGGCATCGCCAACATCGAAACCTCGGACCGCAACGGCCGGGTCGTCGCCGCGTTTTCGGTCGAGGACAGCGACCAGATCATGCTGGTGACCGACGGCGGTCAGCTCATCCGCTGCCCGGTCGACGACATCCGCATCGCCGGGCGCAAGACCCAGGGGGTGACGCTGTTCCGCGTCGCCGAGGACGAGAGGGTGGTGTCGGTCGCATGGCTTGCCGACGAGGGCGACAACGGCGACAACGGTGACAATGGCGACAACGGCGACAACGGCGAAGGAGAACGAAGCGATGGCTGAGCGACGCGTCGGCGTCTATCCGGGAACCTTCGACCCGATCACCTACGGCCATCTCGACGTCATCCAGCGCTCCCGTCGCCTGCTCGACCATCTCATCATCGGCGTCGCCGTCAACGCCGGCAAGGATCCGTTGCTGGGTCTCGAGGAGCGCGTCGCCATCGTCGAGGAGGAGGTCGCCAATTTCGACGGCGACGGCGAGGCGAGCGTCGAAGTGCGCCGCTTCGACAATCTGCTGATGCACTTCGCCGTCGACGTCGGCGCCGGCATCGTCGTTCGCGGGCTGCGCGCGGTCTCCGACTTCGAGTACGAGTTCCAGATGACAGGCATGAACGCGCGCCTCAACCCCGATATCGAGACCATTTTCCTCATGGCCACCGAGCGCCATCAGTTCATCGCGTCGCGGCTGGTCAAGGAGATCGGCCGTCTCGGCGGCGATATCTCGAGCTTCGTCTCGCCCAACGTCGGCCGCCACCTCGACGCCGCCCTGGCGCGCGAGCGCGCCGCCAAGGGTATGCGTCCGGCGCGCAAGGCGCGGTAACCACCGCGTTCGCCGCGGCCGGAAGGTTGCTTTCCGGCGCCGCGAGCGCGTCGCACGCCATGAAGGTCGACGCCTTCGACTTCCACCTGCCCCGCGAAATGATCGCCGCGCGCCCGGCGGTGCCGCGCGATGCGGCGCGGCTCCTCGAGGTGCGCACCGACGGGTTCGGCGACTGGCGCTTCGGTGACCTGCCGCGGCTGCTGCGGCCGGGCGATCTGCTGGTGTTCAACGACACCCGCGTCATCCCCGCCCGGCTCAGGGGGAGGCGCGGAGCCGCCGCGGTCGAGGTGACGCTGCACAAGCGCGTCGACGACGGCTGCTGGAAAGCCTTCGCGCGGCCGGCGCGCAAGCTGCGGGTGGGCGACCGCGTCGACTTCGGCGATGGCTTCGCCGCCGAGGTGGCGGGCAGGGGCGAGGGCGGCGAGGTGCGGCTGCGCTTCGACCTCGAGGCCGACGGCCTGCGCGAGGCGCTGGCGCGCCATGGCGCGGCGCCGCTGCCGCCGTACATTCCGCGCCCCGAGGGGCCCGACGCCCGCGACGCGCGCGACTACCAGACCGTCTATGCGCGCCGCGACGGGGCGGTGGCGGCGCCCACCGCCGGCCTCCACTTCACGACCGAGCTGCTCGCCGCGCTCGGCGAACGCGGCGCGCGCTCGGCCTTCGTCACGCTCCACGTCGGCGCCGGCACCTTCCTGCCGGTCAAGGTCGCCGACACCCGCGACCACCGCATGCACGCCGAGGCCGGGCGCATCGACGCCGCCGCCGCCGAGGCGGTCAACGCGACGCGCGCCGCCGGCGGGCGCGTCGTCGCCGTCGGCACCACCAGCCTGCGCCTCCTGGAGACCGCGGTGGACGACGATGGCCACGTCGCGCCGTTCGCCGGCGAGACCGCGCTTTTCATCGTCCCGGGCTATCGCTTCACGGCGGTCGATGTGCTGCTCACCAACTTCCACCTGCCGCGCTCGACGCTGTTCATGCTCGTCTGCGCCTTCGCCGGGCTCGAGCGCATGCGCGCGGCCTACGCCCACGCCATGGAAGCGGGCTACCGCTTTTACTCCTACGGCGACGGCAGCCTGCTCGAGCACGCGCCGGCGTGAGCGCGCCGGCCCGACGCCACCGCGTCGGCTCCGGTCGGGCTCGCCCGCCGTGTGACGGGGGGCCCCGGGCTCTTTATAATCGGCGCTCATGAGCAGGCAGCCGACGGCAAATGTGGCGGCTCTCGCAGCAGTCATGCAGGAGGGCGTCGCGCATCATCGCGCGGGGCGGCTCAGAGATGCCGAGACCGCCTACCGGCGGGTGCTCGCGGCCTTGCCCGACCATGCGGACGCGCTGCATCTGCTCGGCCTCGTCGCGCACAATTCGGGCGACCACCGCGCCGCCGTCAAACGCATCGGCAAGGCGATCAAGCGAAATCCGTCGGCGCCCGATTATCATAACAATCTCGGCGAGGCTCATCGCGCGCTGGGCGCGGGGGATAGGGCGATCGCCTGCTACCGGCGCGCGATCGGCCTCAATGCGGACTTCGCGCTCGCCCACAACAACCTGGGCATTGTGCTGATCGATGCGGGGCGGGTCGAGGAAGCCGCCGCCGCGTTCGAGAAGGCCATCGCGGCCGAGCCGAAGCTCGCATGGGCCCACAACAACCTCGGCAACGCGCTTACCTACCAGGGCCGGCTCGCCGACGCCGTGGCCGCGTACGAGCGCGCCATCGCGCTCAGGCCGGACTACGCCGACGCTCACAACAATCTCGGTAACGCGTGGAAATCACAGGGGAAATTCCATGACGCGGTGGCCGCCTACCGGCGCGCCATCGACCTCAGTCCGGGCTCCGCCGCGCTCCATACCAACCTCGGCAACGCGCTCGTCGAACTGGGACAAACCGAGGCGGCGATGGCGAGCTTCGCACGCGCGCTCGAGGTCGATGCGGACCACGCGGACGCCCATTTCGGCCGCGGCGACCTGTTCGAGAAGCAGCATGAATTCGAGGCGGCGCGGGAAGCCGTGCGCCGGGTGATGCGCTGTGCCGCGGACCACGCCGGCGCCGCCCTCCTGCTCGCCCGCCTCGACCGCCGTCAAGGCAAGCCGGAAGAGGCGCGCGGCCGCCTCGACGCGCTGCTCGGTCGCGACCGCGAATCGGCGGTGATCATGGCGGCGCGCGCGGCGCGTGGACAGATCTCCGACGAGCTCGGCGATTACGCCGCGGCGTTCGCCGACTTCGAGGCCGCCAACCGGGCGCGCTTCGCCGACCGATCGGCGCGCGCCGTCGACCGCGATGCGTTCCTCGGGCGCATCGCCCGCAACCGCCGCTGGTTCTCCGGCGCGCGCGTCGGCTCGTGGCCCAGCGAGGTCGGCGGCGAGGCGCGCGCGCCCGTCTTCCTCGTCGGCTTTCCCCGTTCAGGCACGACGCTCACCGAGCAGATGCTTCACGCGCACCCCAATCTGACGGTGAGCGACGAGCTGCCCGTGATCTGGGGACTGATGAACGAGGACGTTCCCCGCTTCGTGCGATCCGACACGCCCATTCCCGATTGTCTCGACGAGCTAAAGGAGCCCGACATTCGCGCACTGAGGGAGCGTTACTGGGGCCGGCTCGGCGAGCACGGCGTCACGGTTGCGCCGGGACGGCGATTCGTCGACAAGCTGCCTCTCAACATCGTCGACCTCGGTTTCGTTCGCCGCGTCTTTCCCGACTCGCCGGTGCTCGTCGCGCTGCGCGATCCGCGCGACGTCTGCCTGAGCTGCTTCATGCAGGATTTCAGGATCAACCAGGCGATGGTCCACTTCCTCGACCTCGGCTCCACGGCGGCGCTTTATGCGGCTGTCATGGATCTGTGGCTCCACTACCGCTCGGTCCTCGGGCTGTCGTTCCTCGAGTTTCGTTACGAAGACCTCGTCGCCGACGTCGAGACGACCGTGCGCGCGCTGCTCGCCTTCATCGGCGAGCCATGGGACGACGGCGTCCTGCGCCATGCCGAGAGCGCAAAGCGGCGGTTCGTCTCGACGCCGAGCTATCGCGACATCTTCAAGCCCGTTTCGTCCCGCGCCGTCGGGCGCTGGCGGAACTACCGCGAGCAGCTCGCGCCCGTTCTGCCGGTGCTCGACCGCTTCGTGGCGCAGTTCGGTTATCGGTGCCAGGCGCCGACGTGAGCGGCGAGTTCGCGTTCGTGCTCGAGGCGCAGGACGGCGCGGCGCGCGCGGGCACGATCAGCACCGCGCACGGGCGGGTGCGCACGCCGGCGTTCATGCCCGTGGGCACGGCGGCGGCAGTCAAGGCGCTGACGCCCGAGGCGGTCGCCGCCACCGGCGCCGACATCGTCCTCGCCAACACCTACCATCTCATGCTGCGCCCCGGCGCCGAGCGCATCGCGCGCCTGGGGGGCTTGCGCCGCTTCATGAACTGGCCGGGCCCGCTGCTCACCGATTCGGGCGGCTACCAGGTGTGGTCGCTGGCCAAGCTGCGCCGCATCGACGAGGACGGCGTCACCTTCCAGTCGCATCTCGACGGCAGCCGCCACGCGCTCGGCCCCGAGCGCGCGATCGAGGTGCAGCGCCTGCTCGGCAGCACCATCGCCATGGTGCTCGACGAGTGCACGCCGTATCCGGCGAGCGAGGCCGAGGCCGCCGAATCGATGCGCCGCTCGCTGCGCTGGGCCGAGCGCTCACGGGCCGCGTTCGAGCCGCGCCCCGGTCACGCGCTGTTCGGCATCGTCCAGGGCGGAGTCTACGCCGATCTGCGCGCCGAGTCGGCGGCCGGGCTCGTCGCCCTCGGCTTCGACGGCTACGCGATCGGCGGCCTCTCGGTGGGCGAGGGGCAGGAACTGATGCTCGAGACCGTTGCCGGGACGGCGGCGCGGCTCCCCGCCGACCGTGCGCGCTACCTCATGGGGGTGGGCAAGCCCGACGACCTCGTCGCCGCGGTGGCGCGCGGCATCGACATGTTCGACTGCGTGCTCCCCACCCGCTCGGGGCGCACCGGCCAGGCGTTCACCCGGCGCGGGGCGGTCAACCTGCGCAACGCCCGCCACGCCGACGACCCGAGGCCACTCGACGAGAGCTGCGGCTGCCCCACATGCGCCTCCTACGGCCGCGCCTATCTCCAGCACATCGTGCGCGCGGACGAGATCCTCGGCGCGGTGCTGCTCTCCTGGCACAACCTCCACTATTACCAGTCGCTGATGGCGAACATGCGCGCGGCGGTCATCGAGGGCCGCTTCGCCGACTTCGCCGCGGGCTTTGCGGAGGAGCAGGCGAGGGGCGACATCGCGCCGGCGTAGGGCGCAAGGCCATGCACGCTCCCGAAACTCGAAGCTAAGACCACAGAGACACAGAGACACAGAGACACAGAAAATCAGATTCACCACCAAGTCACCAAGACACAAAGAAAATATTATATATTTATACGATATCCGTCTTGAAACTAACTTGGTGTCTTGGTGGTGAATCTGATTTTCTGTGCCTCTGTGGTTTGACTGTTATCGGTTCATTTGATGTCGCGGCGTGGTTTGTTTTTGGCGAGGACCGCGTGGGACCGGCGCGCGAGAGGGGCGCGCCCGCCCTATTGACCGGCCGCGGGCGCCTACCTATGGTGCGCGCAAGCCTCGAGGGGCGCGTAGCTCAGTTGGAAGAGCATCTGACTTTTAATCAGGTGGTCCCGGGTTCGAGTCCCGGCGCGCCCACCAAACTTCCCAGGTTGAACAGAAACTTATGGAGAGCCGCTCAGGCTAGCGGCTCCGGTTTTGCCTTCTGGGGTGCCATTTGGG
>JAZFVR010000437.1:0-2974 GCA_036447835.1 Alphaproteobacteria bacterium
GAGCGTCACCCACACCATGGTCGAGAAAGTGAACGGCGCCAGCACCGACGCCGCCGTCCTTTGGTACGCCTTGATCAGGCAGTAGTGGCCGACCCCGCCGAGCACGCCGGCGCAAACCATCAGTCCCCAGGCCGCGGCGCTCGGCGGCCGCCACACGAACGGCACCACCGCGGTCATCACCAGGGTGCCGACGAGTCCGGTGTAGACGAAGGTGGTGCGCGGCGAATCGACCGTGCTGAGGAGTCGCGTGGTGATCTGGTAGAGCGAAAAGCACAGCGCGGTCGCCAGCGGCAACACCACCGCCCAGTGGGCGACGCCGAGCCCCGGGCGGATGATGACGAGCGCCCCGATGAAACCGGCGATCACCGCGCTCCAGCGCCGCAACCCGACCCTCTCGCCGAGCATCGGTATCGACAGCGCCGTGAGGAACAGCGGCGCGACGAAACCGATCGCGGTAGCGTCGGCGAGGGGAAGAAAGCGCAACGCGGTGAAGAAGAACGCCGTGGCGCCGAGCAGAAAGAGCGAGCGCACGATCTGGAGCGGGAGGTTGTTGGTCCTTAGCACGCGGGCGACGTTCACGCCGCCGAGCATGAACGGCACCATCAGCATCTGGAACAGATAGCGCGCCCACACGACCTGAATCACCGGATAGTCGGCGGCAAGGTACTTGGCGATGGTGTCGAGAAGCGAAAAGAACAGGCCGGTGGCGAGGATCAGGACGATGCCCGTGCGCGGCGTCGCCGTCCACGTCTCGGCGGCGGCGCCCCCCACCGCGGGTGGCGTCGGCCCGGCATGCTCGCTATTCGTCTCGTGAGGTGCCGCGCCCCTCACCATTGCGACGTCGGAACGACGACGAGCTGGGAGACGACGACATGGGCGGGCTGCTCGAGCGCGAAGACGACGCAGCGGGCGACGTCCTCGGCCGCGAGCAGCGTCTCGAATCCGTCGTAGAACGCATCGGCCCCGGCCGTGTCGCCGTGCAGGCGCGCCGACGCGAACTCGGTGCGCGCGGTGCCCGGCAGGATCTCGGTGACGCGCACGCCGCTCAGGGCGAAATCGGCGCGTAGCGCGCCGGTGAAGCCGCGCACCGCGAACTTGCTGGCGTTGTACGCGGCGCCGCCCGGGTAGACGTTGAGCCCGGCGATCGAGCCGAGGTTGACGATGTGGCCGCGGCCGCGCGCCACCATGCCCGGGATCACCGCATGAGCCAACCGGATCACGCCGATGACGTTGGTCTCGATGATCTTCGCCCACTCGTCGGCGGCGCCCTCGTCGAAGCGCCGGCGCCCGCCGGCGTCGTGGCCGGCGTTGTTGACGAGGATGTCGATCTCGCGCAATTCGGGCGGCAGCCGCTCGATCAGGCCGGCGGTGGCGTCGGCGTCGGTGACGTCGAGCACCAGCGGATGGCAGCTCGGCCCGAGTCGCCCGGCGAGCGCCTCGAGGCGGTCGCGCCGGCGCGCCGCGCAGATGACGCGGCAGTCGCGCTCGACCAGCGCCCCGGCGATCGTCTCGCCGATGCCGGCGCTCGCCCCGGTCACCAGGGCCAGCGCCCCGGGGCGCAGGACGGGGGAGTCAGCCACGGCGCGGTTCCCCGCTCATGCCTCGTCGGGCAGGCGTTCGCTCGCCGCGAAGTTGAGCTCGATCTTGACACCGTCGGGGTCGCGGACGAACACCTGGCGCAGGCCCAGCCCCGGCACCGTGCGCAGGTCATAATCGACGCCGAATTGGCGCAGCCGCGCCACCGTGCCGGCGAGATCGCTGGCGTGCAGCGCGAGGTGGTCGACCGCCCCGGTCGGCCCGCCGTTGCCCTCGCCGCCGGCGACCAGGTGCACCACCGGCGCGCCGCCGCAATAGAGCCAGGCGCCGGGGACGGCGAACGGCGGCCGCTCGCCCTCGCTGAGACCCAGCATCTCGACATAGAACCGGCGCGCCGCCCCGAGGTCCGCGGTCACGATGGTGAAGTGATCGAGCGCGTCGACGGTCATGGAAAGCGCCTCCCGGCCAACGGCGATCGGGGCCGTGGCGACGGATTATGCGCGTTTGCCGCGGCGTCAACAAGCGGTGTGGATGTGCGCGCCACGGGTTGTCCGAGACTTGTTATTGCGCCGCGCGCTATCATCTATGCCTGAGCCGGGGCCCGCACCGGCGGACCCTTTCGAGCCACTGCCGCGGCGGCCAATGACGTGACCTACGAGCACCGCAGGGAAGAAGACGCGCCCGAAGCGCCGGGCACGATCCCGCCCCGGCCCTGCCGGGCCGAGCCGGCCGCGCTCGCCACGCCCGCCAACGGGGACGCGGTGCTGGCACGCCAGGGCTGGGCCAGGGCGCGCGCGGCGATGGAACGCAACGGCGGCAGCGATCTCGTCAACGAAGCGCTCGTCGAACGGCTGTGGCGGCCGCTGCGCGCCGTGGTCAGGTCGGTCGACTGGGGCCAGCACCTGCGCGGCGTCTACGAGCGCGGGGTGCGCAACGCGCTCGACCTTCGCCTCAAGCGCCTCGATCTCGCCTTCGGCACGCTGCCCGCGGCATTCGACGGCTACACCATCCTGCACATCACCGATCCCCATTTCGACAAGCTCGACGGGATCACCGAGCGGGTGCTCGCGCTCGTCGCCGGGCTCGAGGTCGACGCCTGCGCGCTGACCGGTGACTACGGCGACGCCCAGCACAGCCGCCACGAGCGCATCCTCGCGCCGCTCGGCGAGGTGGTCTCGGCGGTGAGCGCGAGAGACGGCATCCTCGCCGTCCTCGGCAACCACGACAGCATGAAGCTCGTCGAGCCGCTCGAGCGCCTCGGCGTGCGCGTGCTGATCAACGAGACGGTGAGCCTCGAGCGCGCCGGCGCGAGCATCCACGTCACCGGCCTCGACGACGTCCACCACTTCTACACCGACGACGCGCGCAAAGCCCTGTTCTCGGCGCCCGCGGGCTTCCGCGTCGCGCTCGTCCATTCGCCCGAGATCGCCCATGTCGC
>JAZFVR010000438.1:0-5438 GCA_036447835.1 Alphaproteobacteria bacterium
GGTGCCATCATCGTGGCCGTCGGGCTGCTCGGTGACAACCTGTCGCTGAGGTGCGACAAGGTTGCGAAGGAGATCGCCACGGACACCACCGGTTAATGGCGACTCACGGGATGCACGCCTAGGCCGCGCCGGATCGAGTCAAGTTGCGGCGCGGCCGGGCTACCCCGGCGGAATTTCCTGCCGGAATCTCAAGGCTTCCCAAGACGCCCCCTCATCGAGGGGGCGTTTTCTCTTTCCCGCAGCGTTCGATCCCCCCCTCGGCGGCGGGATCAGTTGCGCGGCCCGGAGAGGACCTCGCCGATCTGCCGTATCGCCGCGTCGACCTTGAGCTCGAGCAGGGTCTGGCCGCGCTCGACCGACGCCCGCGTCGGGTCCCCGACAACCCCCGTCGGTTGGACGGACAGGCCGCCGTTGCGCGCCAGCCGGTCGCGGCGGACGCCTTCGGGGAACACCGCCATCAGTTCGGAGGTGTCCCTGATGCCGGCGTGGGTGCCGATCGCGTCTTTGCTCTCGCCTTGTGCGAGCAGCCATTCGACCTGACCGTTGGCGCCGTAATAGTCGCCGACGTGGATCACCCTGACGCCGCTGGCCTGCCACTCGTCGTCGAGGTCTTCGGCCACCGCCGCCTGCGCCGCCTGGTTGCCGCCGCTGTCGCCGACGAAAAGGATGGTGGTGAAGCCGTGCGCGCGCAGGCTGCGCGCCGTGTACTCGAGAATGTCGGCGAAGACGTCGTCGGGAACGCTGATGGTGCCGGCGAAGGACATGTGGCCGCCTTGCCTCTCGATGTCGCCTTCGGGCACGAACGCGACCACCGGCGCGACCAGGGCGTTGCCGAGCGCTTCGGCGATCCTGCCGGCGGTGTGGCGGACGATGTAGTTGTGCTTGCCCAGCACCGCGTGCGGGCCGTTCTGCTCGACGCCGCCGGTGGGCACGATGGCGGTCGTCTTGCCGGCCTCGACAAGCGCGCGGACCTCGACCCAGGTGAGCTCCTCGATGTAGACGTTGGGTGAAAGCGGCGCCGTGAGCGGACGCACCGCCCAGGCGATGACCGTCAGACCGACGACGGCGGAGGCGATGACGGGCCATCTCATTGCGCGATCCCTTCGGGCGCCCGGAACCGGGCGATGAGCTTCCTGAACGGCAGGGAATAGAGCTTCCACACGCTGTCGAACTCCAGGTGCTCGTCGTTGTAGAGGCCGAAATCGAACCGTTCGTGCGTCTCCGGCACGTACAGCGTGCCAGCCATCCAGTCCCAGAAGGCGAAGATGAACCCGATATTCCTGTCGAAATGACGGGCCTCCTTGCTGTGGTGGATCTGGTGCTGCGCCGGGCTGACGAAGATGTGGCTCAGCGCCTTCGGATAGGCGAGCCAGACGTGGCTGTGCCGCAGGTTGTAGCCGGCGACGTAGTAGGCGAAGAGGATGACGTTGATCTCGAGGATCGTGACGGCGCCGACGCCGTCGCCGTAGAGGAAGGCGAAGACGCCGTGCACCGCGCCGGTGAGCACGCCGATGAAGGTGCCGCTCAAGAGGTCGTCGACCGGATGCATGCGGTAGACGGTGATCGGCGTCAGCACGCTCGCCGAATGGTGGATCTTGTGGAACTCCCACAGGAACGGAACCTTGTGCTGCAGGTAGTGGGCGCCGAATATGCCGGCGTCGAAGGCGAGGACCACCAGGCCCGTGAAGGCGACCGTCGCGGCGATTCCCGCCGACGCAGCGGCGTCCGGCGGCCCCCAGGCGAAATCGAGGGCGTCGACGGTCGACGCGGAAACCAGCGACGACCCGACGATCAGCGGGGCGAAGAGGATGCCGAACGACATCTTGTTGATGAAGAAGTACTTGTAGTCGACGATCGCCGATTTGTGCGCGTAGACGGCCTTGGGGAAGCAGTACCCGAGGAAGCCCCGGAGCATCGATCCCCGTCGCGAGGCGCGCCCGACGAGGTAGACGGCGAAGGCGAGCGCCAGAGCCGAAGCGATATAGACGACGTAGATGCGCTGGTTGGGGAAGAACGGGAAGAAAAAGGGTGCGGCGATCTTCAAAAATACGCTCTGTAAGCTGTCCATATCCGCACTCGTGTTTGCCGAGACCCGACGGTAGTGGTTAACGGCGAGTTTACGTTCGTCTTGTTAAGCGGCTGTTAACGCGCTCCCGGGCGTCGCGCGGGCGTCGACGCGCCGTCGGCGGGCGCGCGGCTTCCGCGGTTGAGCGCCTGCCCGGCAAGGGGCACAATGGCGGGCACGGGGGAAAGACGACAGCGGGTTCCCGGCGCGGGGACGTCACGGGAGGACATGATATGGCCGAGGGAATCGCGTTCATCGACGGCGACTACGTCGCGGCCGAGGACGCCAGGATCTCGATCTTCGATCTGGGCTTCGTGCGCAGCGACGTGGTCTACGACGTGGTCTCGACGTGGAAGGGCCTGTTCTTCCGCCTCGACGATCACGTCGAGCGCTTCGCGCGCGCCTGCGCCGGCGTGCGGCTCGAGTGCCCCTATTCGGGGCCCGAGATCAAGCGAATCCTCGCCGAGTGCACGAGCCGTGCCGGCCTCGAGGACGCCTATGTCGAGATGCTCGTCACCCGCGGCCGCTTCGCCTCGCCGAGCGACCGCGACCTGCGCAATTGCACGCCCAATTTCATCGCCTTCGCGATTCCCTACGTCTGGGTGGCGACGCCCGGGCAGCAGGCGAGGGGCTTGAGCATCGTCGTCGCCGGGCGGCGGCGCATCCCCGACGAATCCTTCGACCAGCGCTACAAGAACTTTCACTGGGGCGATCTCACCGGCGGCCTGTTCGAGGCGCTCGACCGGGGCGCCGACAACGCGGTCCTGTGCACGCCGTCGGGCCACCTTGCCGAGGGGCCGGGGTTCAACGTGTTCGCCGTCACGGGCGGCCGGTTGCTGACGCCGCGGCGCAACATGCTCGAAGGCATCACGCGCAGGACCGTGTTCGACCTCGCGGGCGAGATCGGGGTCGAGACCGAGACCGGCGATTACCCGCCCGAGGTGCTTCACGAGGCCGACGAGGTGTTCCTGTGCTCGACCGCGGGCGGCATCATGCCGGTCACGCGCGTCGACGGCCGCGTTCTCGGCAACGGCGTGCCGGGGCCGCTTACGTCGCGGCTGCGTGAGCTCTACTGGTCGAAACGCGAGGCTGGCTGGCTCGGCACGCGGGTCCAGGATCTGCTGGCCGACCGCGACGTCGCCTGAGCGGGCGGTGCGGGCCCGGCGCGTCGACCGGGCCCGCTGCGGACGGGCCTACAGCCTGACGACGCTGTCCGTGCTGCGTTCGTAGCGCGGTGGCGTACGAACGTGGATCGTGAACTTGCCGGTCGGATCCTGGTACGCGGACCAGACGCTCATGTTCACGAGGCTTATGGGCGTGCGGGCATTGCGGCCGGCGTCTGGGGCTGGCGGAACCAGCGCCAGCGCCGTTATGCCGATCAGCCACATGCCCAGGAACGCTCCAGCTATGGTCATCGTCTGACGGAACATTTTATCCTCCTTTCCTGGTGTGGTCGCTGTTCCTCGAGGCCACACCCTTGTTTTACTCCTTACCAATGGTCGTTATCCTTAATGACCAATTCGACCTCTGTATGTGACCGCGATCACCGGAGTCGAAAAAAGCCGGATGGCTTGGTGTCGGCGCCGGGGTCGACGATTGCCGTGTTACGGTAGGCGCAGCGTCAGGGGAAGATCATGGCCGAGCTTTCGTCGGCGCCCTTCGTCGTCGCCCTCTCGCTCGTGGCGACGCTCGCCGCCTATTTGCTGGTGCGACGTCTCTCGCGGCGCCGGGGCGCGGGCCTTCGCGCCAGAATGGTCGCGCTCATCGTCGGTCTCGCGGGTGCCGAGCTCGCGATGCTTCCGGCGCTCGTCGTGGCGCTCGCCGGCGACGCGCTGCTCGGCTTGCGCGGGTCGGGCGTCGACCACTGGATCGTCATCGCGGTCTACGTGGCGCTCACGGTCTACGTCATCGCCCGGCTGTTTCCGTGGCGCGAGGTCGAGGCCCTCGCCGCCGACCCCGACGCCGGCCTGCGCGACCTCATGGCCCGGGTCATGGCCAGGGACCGCGACGGCGACGCGCGCTGACGATCGCGGCCGTCGGCGGCACCGCGTCGGATCGAACGCGCCGAAAAGAAAGCCCCGCCGGGGCGGGGCCGGTTTCGCAACGGCTTACGGAAGCTCTGAGATGATGGTTCGGAACTCGGACTCCGAGAACGCCTTCAGCGTCGTCGTTCGCACGTTGCCGAGCGAGCCGAGCTTGAGCGCCAGCTTTGCCGCCGCCTCGTCGCTCGGCATCTCGGTAATCACGACGGCGTCGTGCGCGCCCATGGTCAGGTAGAACTGCTTCATTTCGCCGCCCAGCTCCCTGATCAGCGCCTGCGCGGCCTCGACGCGGGCGGGTGAGTCCTTGATGTTGCGGATTCCCTGGTCGGTGTAGTCGGCGAGTATGACGTATGTGGACATGGTTTGCGCCTCCCTTCGCGCGGCCGGCGATCGGGCCATGGAACGGGTTGGTGATACCCGGCGTCACGGAAACACCCCGCGTGACGCGGACCCAGAATGAGGAACGCCGAACCGGATCACATTGAATGACGCGCTTTGCGCCGCCCCGCTATCGATTGCAGCGGTTATTCTTGCGGTGCGCTACGCTTGCTTGCGGGTAGCGTACGGCGGCGTGCGCGCGAGCACAAGCGGCGATGAAAAAAAGGCCCCGCGCGAGGCGGGGCCAGCAAGTGGGGGACGTTAAGAGTCTTCGGGGGAAGCCTCCTTGGCGCCAATCAAGCACGCGAATATGGCGAAACTTTGACGGCTGCCCACTGCCGGAGAACGCCGTGCAAGGACGCACGAGATGGCGACCCGGTGGGCTCGCCACGGCATCGGTTAGGCTGGTCTTAACCGGCCTCGGGTTTGTATGGGTCGTGTTCGCAGCAAATCGACGGTTCGCGCCATGATCCAACGGCCATTCCTTGTCGCTTTCCCGACCGCATTGGCGCCGCCGGCCCGCCGCCGACCCGCCGGCCGCCGGTAAATCGCCGGCTGGTCCCCTGCGATGCGAACGACCCGCCGGATGCGTCCCCCGTCCGCGTTTTCGCTGGTACCGCCGGCTGCTTTCGGCGGTGGCGTGCGGCTGGCCGTGGTGGCCGGCGCCTTTCTGCTCGCCGCCTGTACGGGCGGTCTCGGCCTCGGTATCCCCCACGGGACGAGCAAGCCTCGCCCGGTCAACGGGACGACGTATGTTCCGCACGCCCATCCGACGTACGTTCCACGGGCCAATCCGACGTATGTTCCGCGGGCCAATCCGGCGTATGACGTGGTCGGTATCGCGTCGTGGTACGGCGGGCGCTTCCACGGGCGGCGAACGGCGAGCGGCGAGGTCTATAACAAGCATGCGTACACCGCGGCGCATCGAACGCTGCCCTTCGGCACCCGGGTGC
>JAZFVR010000439.1:0-3383 GCA_036447835.1 Alphaproteobacteria bacterium
TCGCGCCGACGATCGCGTTGCCGTCGTCGTCGAACACCTCGACCTTGAGGCCGAGCGCCCGCGCTTGCAGCTCGCCGCGCCACACCGCGCCGGCCGGGTTGCCGAGCGCGAAGCAGCCCATGATGTCGGTGCCGCCCGAGATCGAGCTCAGGCAGACGTCGCGCTTGACGTGGTCGTAGACGTAGTCGAAGCACTCGGGCGCCAGCGGCGAGCCGGTCGAGAGGATCGCACGCACACTGGAGAGATCGTGGGTCTCCGCGGGCCTCACGCCGGCCTTCTCGATCGCCGCGATGTACTTGGCCGAGGTGCCGAAGACGGTGACGCCCTCTTGCGCCGCCAGGTCCCACAGCACGCCTGCGTCGGGGTGGAACGGCGAGCCGTCGTAGAGCACCAGCGCGGCGCCGCTGGCGAGGCCGCTCACCAGCCAGTTCCACATCATCCAGCCGCAGGTGGTGAAGTAGAACAGGCGGTCGTCGGGGCGCAGATCGGTGTGCAGCCGCTGCTCGACGAGGTGCTTCAGGAGCGTGCCGCCGGCGCCGTGGACGATGCACTTCGGCACCCCCGTGGTGCCCGACGAGTACATGATGAACAGCGGCTGGTCGAAGGGAAGCTGGGCGAAGGCGATGTCGCCGCCGGGCGCGTCGCCGAGATAATCGGCGTAGGCGACCGCGCCGGGGACGCCGCCGAGGTCGGGCGCCGCGCTCGCGAAGGGAACGACGACGACGCGCTCGATGGCGGGCAGCCCGGCGAGGATGCCGCGCACGCGCTCCAGGCTGTCGATGGTCTTGCCGTTGTAGAAATAGCCGTCGGCGGTGAACAGCACCCGGGGCTCGATCTGACCGAAACGGTCCGTGGCGCCCTGGATGCCGAAGTCGGGCGAGCACGACGACCAGATGGCGCCGAGGCTCGCCGTCGCCAGCATGGCGATCGCGGTCTCGGGCGCATTCGGCATGAAGCCGGCGACGCGGTCGCCGGGGCCGACACCCTCAGCCTTCAGCGCGCGGGCGAGCCGCGCCACCTGGTCGTATACTTGCGCGAAGCTGAGCTCGCGGCGCGTGCCGTTCTCGCAGCGGAAGATCAGCGCCGGGGCGTCGTCGCGGCGTCTGAGCAGGTTCTCGGCGAAGTTGAGCCGGGCGCCGGTGAACCAGCGCGCGCCCGGCATGCGCGCGCCGTCGACGAGCACGTCGTCCCACTCCCGCGACGCGATGACGCCCGAGAAGCGCCAGACGCTCTGCCAGAACTTCTCGATTTCCTCGACCGACCAGCGATAGAGCGCGGCGTAGTCGGCGAGCGCGACGTCCCACTCCTTCTCGACCGCCTTGCGGAACGCGGTCACGTTGGCGGCCGCCACGCGCTCCGGCGATGGGTTCCACAGCGGGGTGTCCATGGTCACTCCTCGTTCACGGACGGGGCCGTCACACCGCGCGGCGGAACGGCGTCACCTCGATCTTGCGCCAGACGTCGCCGGTGACGTATACGTCGCGCTCGAGCCAGGCGTCGAGCCCGGCGCGGTCGTCGAACTCGACGATGCACGCCGATCCGATCATCCGGCCGTCGTCGTCGAGCAGCGCGCCGCCGCAGATCATGGCGCCCGATTCCTTCATCGCACCCACGCCGGCGAGATGCGCCTCGCGCACGGCCTGGCGCCGCGCCGGCGCTTGCCCGTCGGTTCCGTCCCAGGCGACGACGAGATACTGCATGGCTCGCTCCCTCTTTTCATGCGACCGCCATTATTGCGCGATCGCGCCCGCGCGCAATGGCCGGCGTCTCGCGCAACCCAGACCCCGGCGATGCGCGCTGGTGCGGGCGCGCGCGTATCCCTATCCTTGGCGGTCATGGAGGTATCCCCTACCCCCGCCGCCGCTCAGTCCGACCCGGTGCGGGGGGCGATCTGGATGGTCGGCAGCTGCGTCTGCTTCACCGTTCTCACCGGGCTGATCCGGTATCTCTCGGCGACGATCGACCCGCTCGAGATCGTCTTCTTCCGCAACCTGTTCGGCATGGTGGTGATGCTGCCGTGGCTGATGCACAACGGCATCGGCACCCTGCGCACGCGCCGGCTGTCGCTCTACACCCTGCGCTCGATCATCGGGCTCGTCGCCATGATCGCGTGGTTCACGGCGATCGCGCGCATGAACCTGGCCGATGCGGTGGCGCTGAGCTTCACCGCGCCGCTGTTCGCCACGGTCATGGCGGTGGTCGTCCTGCACGAGATCGTGCGCTTGCGGCGCTGGAGCGCGGTCGCCGCGGGCTTCGTCGGCGCCATGATCATCCTGCGCCCCGGCTTCGCCGAGATCCCGCCCGAGGCGCTGTTCGTGCTCCTGTCGGCGTCGATGATGGGCTTCGCCGTGGCCCTGGTGAAGATCCTCTCGCGCAGCGAGCCCACCGGGGCGATCGTCTTCTACATGGTGCTGATGCTGACGCCCGCGTCGCTTATTCCGGCGCTCTTCGTATGGCGCACGCCGGGCGTCGAGGAACTGTTGTGGCTGCTCGCGCTCGGCGGCGCGGCGACGCTCGGGCATATCTGCCTGGTGCGCGCCTTCGCCTTGGCCGACGCCACCGCGGTGCTGCCCTTCGACTTCGTGCGCCTGCCGCTGATCGCGGTCATGGGCTGGTTCGTCTTCGGCCAGAGCCTCGATGCGTGGACCGGCGTGGGCGCGGCGATCATCATCGGTTCCTCGGTCTACATCGCCCATCGCGAGCACGTGCACCAGCGCCGCATCGCCGTGCCGACGCCGCGCCTCGACACCGCGCTCATGCCTACCCCCGCGGGCGGCAAGACCCGCGACGCCGCCGAATAGGCGCGACCCGCGTTCCGATTTATGCGTAGCGGCGGGTTTCAAACCCGCCGCTACAGGCGTTGCACCAGGAGCGCCCTCTGCGCCTACACGGGCAGGGCGCTGACGCCGATGACGAAGACGTGGCCGACGAGCAGGGCGAGGTAGACGGCGACCCCGGCGAGCAAGCGCCACGCCCCGATTCCGGCGAAGTCGAGCTTCACCCGGCCCGAGGCGATCGCCGCGAACGGCAGCACCGAGGTGGTGAGCGCGATGGGGCCCCAGGCGGCGCCGAGGCTCCTCTCGCGCCGGCGGTCGATGTGGTACATGCCGGCGAAGGCGAGCACCGCGAACGCCAGGAAGAAGATCAGCGAGGCGGCATCGCCGTTGGGCGGAATATGCGCCAGCGCCCACAGCGCCATTCCCCAAAGGAACGGATGCCGCGTCACCTTGAGGATGCCGGGCACCGGATCGGAGCCCTCGGCGAGGGCCTCGCCGCCGACCGCGAACGGGCTGCGCGTGGTCGCGCCGCACAGCGCGAGCACCGCGGCGAACGGCATCACCACCAGCGGCACGTAGCGCGTCCAGCGGCTCTCGGGCCACAGC
>JAZFVR010000440.1:0-2333 GCA_036447835.1 Alphaproteobacteria bacterium
GGCGCGATCGTCAAGTCGCTGGTGTTCAGCGTCGGCGGGCAGCCGGTGATGGCGCTCGTCGCCGGCGACCGGCGCTGCGACACACGGGTGCTCGCCGCCGCGCTCGGCCTCGCCGGCAAGGTGGCGCGCGCCGACGCCGATGCGGTACGCGCGGCGACCGGCTTCACCATCGGCGGGGTGCCGCCGCTCGCCCACGCCGAGGCGCTGCCAACGGCGATCGATGCGAGCCTTGGCCGCTTCGAGACGGTCTACGCCGCCGCCGGCCACCCCCACTGCGTGTTCGCCACCACTCCCGACGAGCTCGTCCGCCTCACCGGCGCGCCGCTCGTCGAAGGGCTCGGCGCGCCGGGCTGAGCCGGGCGCGATCGCCGCCGGGGCGTTGCATTAACGGTCGGGTAACCGTTATCGCGTTAATATGCTGGTAATCTTGGTCCTAGCGCGTAATGCCCCATGCCCCAGCGGGCCCTCAGCGAGTTACTGGCCTTGGGCCTGGCCTGTGCCCTGGCCCTGATCGTCGCGGCGGCGAACGCGCTTGCGGCGACGACCGTGGGCGACGCCAGGATCGTCGTCGAGTCGGTCTCGGGCGCTCTCGAAGGCCAGGTGAGGGCGCTCGTGCCCCTGGACTGGGTCTTTCAGGACGAGCGCATCGAGACCGGTGCCGAAAGCGCGACCGAGATCACCTTTCTCGACGGCACCACCTTGATCATGGGGGAGCGCTCGAATCTCACGCTCACCGAGGTGGTGTTCGACGCCGACCCCGACGACAGCAAGCTCGTCATCACCGCCATCGAGGGGGTGTTCAAGTTCGCCTCGGGCAATCTCCGCTCCGAGGCGTACGAGGTCCGTACCCCGGTGGCGACGATCGGCATACGGGGCACCGTCTTCACCTTCGTGGTCGAGGCCGACGGCACGACCACGGTGACCGCGCTCAGCGGCGAGGTGCGGGTCGCCAACATCGAGGGCGCCAGCCGGACGCTCAGCTCGGCCGGCGTCTCGACCGTGGTCTTTCCCAGGCGCTCGGGCGAGGACCTCGCCCCGCCGTCGCTGCCCGGCCCGCCGCCGCCGATCGTCGCCGCGCGGGTACGCCAGATGGATACGACCATCGCCGGCGGCCGCGGCGTCGGGGTGGCGCCCACGGTCGGCGAGACGCTCACCGCCGGCGTTAGCGGCGATCAGGTCCAGGCGGGGGTGGGCGAGCCCGGCGGGGCGGCCGCCGGCACGTCGCATAGCGCCGGCGACGCCGGCGATGCCGGCGACGACGAGGAGAACCTCGCCGCGGGATCGACCCAGGGCGGCGGCGGCGACCAGGGCGGGCTTACCGAGGGTTCGTCGTCGGGCGGCGATTCCACCTCGCAGTCGCGCCAGTCGGGCGGCGGCGAAGAAGGCGGGGACACCGCCGCGCGCAAGAGGGGGAGCGAAAGCGGCGCCGGCGGCGCGAGCGAAGATGCCGGACGCCCCAAGAAGTCGGAGCGCCGCCAGGCGCAGACGGCCCTCATGGACTACAAGTGGGAGATTGTCGGGCTCAGCGTCCTGCTCGCGTTGTTCGTCTATCGCGAACTCGGCTCGTCGAAGGGCAAGACCGCCATGGCCTCCGCCCTCGATCGCGTGAAGACGTTCCTCATCGCCTGGCTGATCGTGTGGATCTTCTTCGGCATCGTATTCCTCGGGCTCTTCCTGTTGAGCAATTTCGGCGTCATCCGACTGAAGCTCGTATAACGCGGCGACGGGGGAAGCCGCGCCCGTGGCGGCGCGCGGTTGACACCTCGGGGGCGGCCATCTAGATATCCGGCGGCGACCGCACGCGGAGGGATGGCCGAGTGGTCGAAGGCGGCGGTTTGCTAAACCGTTATACGGTGACAAGCCGTATCGGGGGTTCGAATCCCCCTCCCTCCGCCAGACTTAAGTCATTGTTATAGCAGTGGTTTTCAGGACACGGCATGGATTCGAACTTGTCCCGGTACTTGCGGGGCTTACGCCCGATGCGCCCTGCCGTCGTGGCCTGCTGAGACCGGTCAGGTGCCGCAAACGGGCGGCTCATATCGCAAAAGTCTCTTACGCCGGTTTTGGTGGTACGGCTAAACACGCGATGGTATGACGCCGTCGACTTAAATTTGGGTCGGTTTCACGCGGGAAAGGCCGCCGCCCCAGGCCTGATCGACGAGGGACGGCGCTCGGACGGCAATCGATGCCGTGGTTCAGGCGATCACGAGCCGGGCGCGCTGCTCCTCCCAGACGATGGGGAGGCGGGTGTCACTCGCAAGCTTCTTCGCGGTCAGTTCGATCGGATGGCGGTCGCGGTGGATCGTTTTGACGACGTCCGGCGCGAGGAAGCT
>JAZFVR010000441.1:0-2022 GCA_036447835.1 Alphaproteobacteria bacterium
CGCCCCGGCCGCTTGACAAAGCTGCGCCGGCCCCAGTAGAGGCCCGAGTTGAGCGCCACCGGCACCATGGGCGCATCGAGCCGGGAATAGAGCGCGGCGATGCCCGGGTGGTAGGCGGTGCGTTGTCCCGGCGCCGTGCGCGTGCCCTCGGGGAAGACGACCACCGAGCAGCCCCCCGCGAGCGCCGCGGCGACTGCGCGCACCATCTGCTTGAGCGCGGCGGCGCCGCCCTCGCGGTCGATGCCGATCGACCCCGCGCCGCGGACGAACCAGCCATAAAAGGGGATCAGGAACAGCTCGCGCTTGACCACGTAAACGGCCTTCCTCGTGATGCAATGGAAGACGAACGTATCCCACGTCGACTGGTGCTTGGAGGCGAAGATCGCCGGCTCCTCGGGGATATTCTCGCGGCCCCGCACCTCGACTTCGAGCCCGACCGTCAGCGCGAGCAGCCGGGCCGTCACGTTCGCCCAGAACCCGACCACAAATCTGACCGTGCGCGGCGGGCACAGCAGAAACGGCAGGAAGATCACGGTAAAGCACAACGTCCACGCGACGCCGACGAGGTTGAACAGGGCCGAGCGCAGCACGATCATTCGGCCGAACTCCAGGCCGCGCGCACCGCGCTGACGATGTATTTGTTGAACTCGCCGGCCAGCAGGATCGCGGTTCGCGGCCAGCGCCACCAGGCGTCGACATGGACCGATTCGAGGAAGACCGGATGCGCGATCAGCTCGACGTCGGGCATGGCGCGGCGGAACTCGGCGAGGCTGCGCGGCATGTGGTAGCTCGCGGTGACGAGACGCAGGGTGCGGAACCCTTCCGCCGCCACCCAGCGCGCCGTCTCTTGCGCGTTGCCGGCGGTGTCGATGGCGCTGTGGCCGAGTTCGATGCAGCATTCGAGCTCCTCGGGCGCCTGGCGTGAGACGCGCAGAATCGCCGCCACGTCGAGGCCGCCGTACACGCCCGAAATGAACAGCTTGCGCGCCCGGCCCCGGGCCAGCAGCTCGAGGCCGGTGTCGAGCCGCCCGGCGCTGCCGGTGAGCACGACGATGGCGTCGGTCTGCGACTGAGGATCGGCGACCTGGCGCGGGACCTGCAAGCTGAACCAGACGAAGCCGGCGCACCACAGCACGACGCTGGCGGAGACGATGCCCAACGCCAGGGCGTCGAGCCGGGGGCGCCAGCCGGGCCGCGTGCGTCGGCGTCTCACCGCGCCCGCGCGGTCGCTGGCGCGACCCGAGAGGGATGCATGCCCGGCGTCGTCCCCATCGCTCACGGCATCCGCGTCAGCGCCCGCATCACCGTCACCCGCGCCGTCAGCATGGCGACCCACGCGCTCACCAGTGGCAGTGCCGCGAGTGCGGCCCAACCCGGTGGCGTCAATACCAGCCGCGGCAGCAGCGGCGCGTCGATTCTGCCGATGAAGTACCACACCGCTGCACCCGTCAAAGCCGCCAGACTGATGCCGAGCACGCCGCCCCGCAGGCCCAGCCACAACGCCTGGCGCGCGAAGGCACGGGCGACGAAGGCGTCGTGGGCGCCCATCAGGTGCAGGATCTCGATGGTTTCGTGGTGCACCGTGAGGCTCGTGCGTGTGGTGAACATGACGGTACCGACGGCGGCGCCACCGATCGCCAACACCACCGCCAGCGCCACCGCCTGCAACGATCGCGCGGCGGCGGTGAGGCGCTCGAGCCAGATCGCGGTGTCGTCGATCTCGGTGCCCGGCGCCACCACCTGGAGGCGGGTTTCGAGGACCAGGTGATCGAGCACCGCGTTCGGCGCCAGGGTGACGTCGATGAGCCACGGCAGCGGCAGGTCGGGAGCGACGTTTCCCCGGCCGAGCCAGGGTTCGAGCAGGGAAACGAGCTCGCTCCGTTCGAGCGGACGCGCGGCGGCCACGCCCGGCGTCGCGCGCAATATATCGAGCACCGCGTCGACCGGGGAGTCCTGCGTGGCGGCGTCGCCCGGCGGCACCTGCACCGTGAGCGTGTCGCTTTGGCTGCTGCGCCAGCGCCC
>JAZFVR010000442.1:0-3999 GCA_036447835.1 Alphaproteobacteria bacterium
GTGCTGTTCACGGCGGTGCTTTGGGTGCTGCACGAGCTACGCGGCGCGCCCGCGTAGGCGCCGGGCGCGCCGATCGACGCACACTCTTTCGTATTGCGTCGCTGCGGCGCCCCCGCTACAACGTGGCAGTCGCGTCTGCGAGATGAGTGGCTTCCCGGCCGGTCGGCGTTCGCAAAGTCACGGCGGGATCGACCGGGCCGAGGACAATCGAGCGCCGCAAACGACGCGCGGCCCCGAATCGGCGGTGGAAGACAGAACACACAGCTTGCGCAGTGAAAGCCGTTCCGGAGGAACCCGGCGCCGGCGAAGCGCGCGCATCGCCGCTCCGTTCCTGATCGGCGCCGCGCTGGCGCTCGCGCCCACGCCCGCCGCGCCCCAGTTCGGTTTCGACTTTTCCAACATCCTGCTGAAGACGGCGGACGACGAGGACGAGGCGACGAAGTCCCCGGAGGCGGAGGCGCCCTACGACCCGTCACAGCCCGTGGCGCTGGTCGAGTCGATCGCCGCCGCGCCCGACGCCGACGTCGAGATGTTCGATTACGTTTACATAGACCAGACGCTCGACCTCGGTGCCGAAGGCGTCGCGGTGCTCGCGTATTTCGATTCCTGCGTGCGCGAGACCATCACCGGCGGCCGGGTCAGTATCGGTCGCGAGCGCAGCACGGTAAGCGGCGGCAAGATCGAGTCCGAGACCCTCGCTTGCCGCGGCGCCGTGCCGATCATCGTCGCCGACGCCAGCGAGGCCGGGGCGGCGGTGAAGCGGCTCACGCCGTTCGACTCGGCGGAATGGCGCGAGTGGACGGTCAAATCGCGGCAGCCGATCTTCAAATGGGAGCGCGAGGGCGGGGAGGACCCAGTCTTCGTCGTCGTCGCCTATCTCGACTCGAAACCCTTCCGCCTGATCTGGCAGGGCATTTCGACCGACACCCATCTCACCTATCCCGAAGACGCGCCGCCGCTCGAAGTCGGCATGCCCTACCTGGTGCAGATCCAGCACCCGAACGGGCGACAGGTGAGCGCCGTATTCTCCGTCGATCCGTGGGTCGACGTGGCTCACAATGCGGCCAACCGGATCGTCCCGCTCACCCCGTGAGCGGCGGCACCGCTGGCGCCGGCGCGCGGCGATCACCGTGGCGCTGGGAATCGTCGTCGCCATCCCCGCCGCGGTTCCGGGCCTCGATTACCTGCATCGGCTTGGCGTGGACTTCCTGCTGCCCCTGCGCCACGCCGCGTTCGGGCCGCTTTTCGCGGCCGAGGACTCCGACGTCGTCGTCGTCGTCATCGACGAGGAGACCTACCGCACCCCGCCCTTCGCGGGAGCGCCGGAAGTCGCATGGACGCCGTTCCTGGCGCGTGTCATCGAAGCGGTGACGGCGGCGGAACCCAGCGCGATCGGCCTCGATCTCGTCTACCCCACGAGTCTCGACCGGCCGGGCCTCGTGCCCGGCTACGACAAGCCCCTGCTCAAGTCCTTCCTGAAAGCAGGCCGCGCGGGACGGCTCGTCTTGGGACAGGTGCGGCTTTCGCAGCAGGCGATCACACCCTACCCCAGCCAGATCATCGCCGTGGGCGGCGCCGACAACCTGCGCACGCTCAACCTGCTGGTCGACGCCGACGACGTGGTGCGCCGCTATCCCGCCGCGTTCGATTCCGAATCGGGCGCCCGCACGCCGTCGTTCGCGGTCGAGCTGGCGAAAAGGGCGGGTGCCGCGGCACCGGCCGAGGACTTCGTCATCAACTTCAACACCGGCGCCGACGACATTCCCACTTTCAGTCTGTTCGACCTCTTCGCCTGCGCCGAGGCCGGGCGCCAGGATTTCTTCGAGCGCCTGCGCGACAAGGTCGTCATCTTCGGTACCGCGCTCGACGTCGAGGATCGGCGCCTCGCCGCCAAGCGCTTCGCCGCCGGCGTGCCCGATCGCGGCGCCCACCCGCGCTGTGCGAGCGAATTCGACGCGACGCGGTTCGGAGAGATCGTCGCGCGCCACAGCATCCCCGCCGTCTACATCCATGCCGCCGCCGTCAACACCCTGACCAAGAGCGCGCCGCTCACCCTGCTGGGGCCGGGGCTGCGCTTCGCCGTGGTCCTGGTGAGCACGGTGGGGCTGGCGTTCCTGTTCTTCGCGCTGTCGCCGGTGCTCGGCCTCTTGTCGGGGGCGGGCGTCTACGCCGCCGAGCTGGCAGGCTCGTTGATGCTGTTCCGCCTCGGCACGGTGGCGCCCGTGGTGGTGCTCGCCGGCGCGTGCCTGGCAACCTACACCGCCGTCTACGCCTACCGCTTCGTCGTCGAGGACAGGCAGCGGCGCTGGATTCAGCACGCCTTCCGCCACTACCTCGCGCCGACGCTGGTCGACCGCCTTTCCGACGACCCGTCGGTGCTCGAGCTCGGCGGCGCGCGCCGCGACGTGACCGTGTTCTTCTCCGACCTCGCCGGCTTCACCACGTTCTCGGAAACCATGAAGGACAGACCCGAGCAACTGCTGGCCATACTCAACCGCTACCTCACCGTGGTCACCGGCATGATCGAGAACAACGGCGGCTACGTCGACAAGTTCATCGGCGATGCGGTGATGGCGATCTGGGGCGCGCCGCTCGCCGATGCCGCCGCCGAACGCCACGCCGTCGCCGCGGCGCTTGATTGCCAGGCCGCGCTCGTGCGCTTCAACGCCGAACTCGCCGCCGATGTCCCCGACGCGCCCTCGCTGCACACGCGCATCGGCATCAACACCGGCGTCGCGGTGGCCGGCAACATGGGCTCGCGCACGCGCCTCAACTACACCGTGGCAGGCGATACCGTGAACCTCGCCGCCCGCCTCGAAGGCGCCAACAAGGTATACGGCTCGTTGATTCTCGTCGGCGAAGCGACCGCGGCGGCGCTGCCCCGCGACTACGTGATGCGCTGCGTCGATTACCTCGTGGTCAAGGGCCGGCACGAGCCGCTTCGCGTGTTCGAGGTGGTGGGCCGCGAGGGCGACGTCGCCGACGCGACGGTCGAATGCCTCGCGGTCTTCGGCACCGCCTTCGATCTCTATCAGAACCGCCACTTCACCGAGGCGCGCGAGGGCTTCGCGCGCTACGCCGAGACGGACAGCGCCAGCGCGCTCTATGTCACGCGCTGCGACCAGTTCGTCGAATCGCCGCCGGGCCCCGACTGGGACGGCAGTTTCAGACTCACGAGCAAATAGGTGATGCCATGAGCAAGCGCAGAAAGGCCTGGACGCGCCGCAAGGTTCTCATCGGCGTCTCGGCGGCGACGCTGAGCGCGCCGCTCGCCGCGAACGCCCAGTTCGGCGGGTCCCTAAACCTCGGCGGCACGCAGATCGACCTCGGCAACATCTTCTCCGGCCTGAAGTCGATCTTCGAGGGCCTATCGCTGAGCGAGGAAGACGAGATCGAGATGGGGGAGAAGCTCTACCCCAGACTCATCGCGATGTCGGGCGGCGCCTACGGCAACGCCCGCGTGCAGGCCGCCATGGACGCGCTGTTCCGGGCGCTGCTCGCCGACGCCGGGCCGCGCGAGTTGCCGTGGGAGATCACGGTCGTGAACGACGACACGGTCAACGCATGGGCGCTCTTGGGCGGCAAGCTCGCTGTCAACAAGGGGCTTCTGCGATACGTCGACAGCGAGGACGAACTCGCCGGCGTGATCGCCCACGAGCTGGGGCACGCCGAGCTGAGCCATGCGATCGGCGAGATGCGCACCGACAAGTTCACGAAAGGGTTCTCGAAGCTCGGCGCGGAAGCGATCATGTCGCAGACGCGCGACAGCGGCGCCAGCGGCCTGCTCACCGAACAGGCGCTGGAACAGCTGGCCGGGCCGATGCACGAGATGGTCGTCTCGGGCTACTCGCGCTCTTCGGAAGGCGAAGCCGACCGCTACATGATCAAGATATTCGAAACCTCGGGTCACGACCCGCGCAAGGCCGTGAAATTCTTCGAGACACTGCTCGAACTGATCCCCGCGGACAGCGAGCTGACCACCTCGCTGTTTTCGACACA
>JAZFVR010000443.1:0-3164 GCA_036447835.1 Alphaproteobacteria bacterium
CGCTTGCCGCCGCCCTGGCGCGCGGCGGCGCGTTTCTTCTCGAGCTCGTCGATGATTCTACTCATCACTCCCCGCCTTCCGCCCGCTTGACGGACGGTTCGATCCGCAAAATCCGGGGCGCATCTTAGCCGCAGATACGGCTCAAGGCGAGGAAGCGCGCAGCGGCGTGGAAATCGGCGGCGACGCGCGCGCGCGCCTCGGCCGCTTCCGTGTCCTCGCCCCATTTCTCGATCTGATAGCGCTCGTCGATCCGGCTCAACTCCCACGCCGCCTCGGCGTCGATGCGTCCCCCGGCGAGCGCCAACGCGATGACCAGCGAGCCGCTGGCGGTGACGAGGGCGTGCAGCGCGACGAGCGCCGGGTCGTCGTAGGACTCGACGACGGCGCGGAGCGCGGCGAGCGCCTCGGCCGGCTGCGCGACGGGAAACACGCCGCACGCCGTTTCGAGCCGCGCGCCGTGGCGCTCGGCGAGCCAATCAACCAGGGGCTGCCAGCCTTCCTCCTGCCGCGCCACGAGTTCGGCCGGGGCATCGGCGCGGTGACAGACGAGGTCGGTCTCGGCGTAGACCGCGGCCTCGCGCACCATGTCGGCGCGATGCTCGGGCAGAAGGTCGATCGTGGTCGTCGCGAGGCGCGTGAGCGGCATATGGTGCGGGCGAATCTCGCCCGCCTGCGCCTGCCATTCGGCGGCGACGGCCTCGGCAAGCGCCACGCCCGGCAGCACCAGCGGCCGCTGCATCGGCGTCTTCGCCACGCGCCCGTCGAGGGTAACCGCGAAACCGCCTTCGGCGGGCGCGGCCTCGGCGTGGTCGTAGAACCGCTTCATGGCCGCCCCAGCGCGGCGATGGCGTCGCCGAGCTCGGCGAAGCTGCCGACGATCGCCCGCGCGCCCGCCGCGCGCAGCTCGTGCGCCTCGTGATAGCCCCAGCCCACGCCGAGCGCGGCGACGCCGGCGTTGATCGCCATCTCGACGTCGAAGGTAGTGTCGCCGACGAGCACGGTCTCGTGCGTCCCGGCGCCGGCCTCGGCCATGGCGCGTTCGAGCATCCCCGGATGCGGCTTGCTCGGCGCGTCGTCGGCGGTCTGCAGGGTAACGAATCGCTCGAGGAGCCCGAATCGCTCGAGCGTGGCGTTCAAGCCGCGCCGCGACTTGCCGGTGGCGACGCCGAGGAGATACCCCGCCTCGGCGAGCGCCGCGACCGCTTCCGCCGCGCCGGGATAGAGCGGCTCGTGGTGCTCGGGCTGCGCGCGCAGGCCGAGGAACGTCTTGCGGTAGTCCCCGGTGAGCGCGGCGACCTCGTCGTCGGCGCCTTCGGGCCACAGCGCCGCGATCGCGGTGGCGAGCGACAGGCCGACGACGCGGCGCACCGCTTCGGCTTCAGGCGGCGGCAGGCGCTTTTCGGCGAAGACGCGGCGCATGGTCTCGACGATGACGTGCTGGCTGTCGACGAGCGTGCCGTCGCAGTCGAAGACGACGAGACGGATCACCGCGCGCCCTGCTCGCCCGCGTCGGCGAACGGCTCGCCGTCGCGGTCGGGGTCGAAGCCGAGCACGCGCCAGGTCTCGCGCATATGCGGCGGCAGGGGCGCGACGATGCACACGATCGCGCCATCGGCGCCCGCCAGTTCGATCGCCCGGGCGTGAAGGTGCAGCGCCCGGACGATGCCCTCGCCCGAGAGGAACGCGCCCGCGCCGCCGTACTTGCCGTCACCGGCGATCGGCGTGCCGAGCGCCGCGCAATGGGCGCGCAGCTGGTGCGTGCGGCCGGTGAGCGGCGCGAGCGCCAGCCACGCCGCCCTGTCGCCGACGCTGTCGATGACCTCGTAGAGCGTCACCGCGGGCTTGCCTCCGGCGTCCCCGGTGGCGCGCTCTCCGCGGACGCCCGCGCGCTTGGCGAGCGGCAGCGCGATGCGGCCTTCGTGCTCCCGCGGGCGGCCGACGACCAGCGCCCAGTAGAGCTTGCGCAGCGTGCGGCCGCGAAACGCCGCCGCGAGCCTCGCCGCCGCCGCCGCGCCGCGCGCGAGCACGAGGACCCCCGAGGTGTCGCGGTCGAGGCGGTGGACGAGGCGCGGCCGCTCGCCGCCGGGTTCGGCGAGCGCGTCGAGCATGGCGTCGAGGTGACGGCGCGTCTTGCTGCCGCCCTGGACCGCGAGCCCCGGCGGCTTGTCGATGGCGATGATGTCGGCGTCGCGGTAGAGCACGCTCGCGCGCAGGCGCTTCGCGTCGGCGGCGCTCACCGGCGGCGGCGCCGGCTTCGCGGGCCGGGGCGGGGCGGGCCCAAGCGGCGGCACGCGCACGCGCTGGCCGGCCTTCAGCCGGTGGCCGGCCTTGATGCGCGTGCCGTCGACGCGCACCTGGCCGGTGCGCAGCAGCTTCTCGAGACGGCCGTGGCTAAGGCCCGGATAGTGGCGGCGGAACCAGCGGTCGAGACGCAGGTTGCCCTCGTCCGCCGCGACGTCGCGCATCTCGACCCCGCTCACGCCAGCACCAGCCTGAGCAGCATCATGCCGAACATGAAGCCGACCACCGAGGCGACGACGTAGAGCCCGGCGAGCCCGCGCTGGCCGCGCTCGATCAGCACGACGACGTCGAGCGAGAAGGTCGAGAAGGTGGTGAAGCTGCCGAGCACGCCGACGACGAGAAAGACGCGCATCTCTCCGCCCACGGTCCAGGCGAGCGCCATCGCCTCGACCAGCGCCCCGAGCGCGAACCAGCCGACGACGTTGACCGCCAGCGTGCCGAACGGGAGCGCCGCGCCGAGCCGGTGGCCGACCTGGACCATGACCGGATAGCGGGCGACGGCGCCTACCGCCCCGCCCGCGGCGATCGCCGCGAGCGGGCTCACCCGTCGCCCTCCCCCTCGTCGTCCCTGGCGCCGTCCCTGGCACCGTGCCTGTCGCCGTCCTTGTTCGCCTTGTCGCGCAGCTTGTTCCAGTAGGCGAGGCGCTTGGCGACCTCGCGCTCGAAGCCGCGCTCGCCGGGCCGGTAATAGGTCTCGCGCGCCATGTCCTCGGGGAAGTAGTTCTGACCCGAGAAGCCTTGCGCCGTGTCGTGGTCGTAGGCGTAGCCCTCGCCGTAGCCGAGCTCCTTCATCAGCCGCGTCGGCGCGTTGAGTATGTGCCTGGGCGGCATCAGCGAGCCGTGCTCGCGGGCGCTGCGCATGG
>JAZFVR010000444.1:0-4258 GCA_036447835.1 Alphaproteobacteria bacterium
CCTTCGATCGGACCGAATCGGCGACGGCGATGCGCGCCCGCGCGGCCCGCGTTCCGATCCTGGCGTCCTTCACCATGCGTGGAATCGTCCGCTCCCGCGTTCGCGTTTTTAGGTAATACACGGGCGCGGACACCAGCGGACGATCGCAGACGGCTTTTCGCGCGATTTTTGCACCCTTTTGAAAAACAGACCGTTCATGGAAGTCCGTAATCGTCCGCCAGCGTTGGGGGTGTCCGCGTCCCGGCGCTTTCAAGGTGGAGGCACGGGTTCGATTCCCGTAGGGGACACCAGTTCCGTTCGAGCAGGTAGCCGGTTCGCGCGCCTGCATGCGGTGGCCCGAAGCTGGCCGCCGCATATTCCGATCGGTGCCGCCGGCCACGCCGCATAGACGCGTGAGAGCGGCGCCTCGCCTCAGCTGTAGCGTTCCGGCTGAGGCGGGTACTGCAAAATGCCGCAGTTCTTGTTGATCGCGATCTCGCGAAGCAGGACGTTGCGGTCCAAAAGAGCGTTGCCCTCGTTGCCGTCGGCGTTCTTGAAATCCGCCAAGCCCGGCCAGATGAAGAGTCCCAATAAGATGTCCTGGCCGTCGGCGGATTTGTTTTTCGATATCTTGTTGGTCGCGACCTCTGTGTTGACCTTGTACTCGGTGGCGATTTGCTCGCAAGTGAGCGCCTCGTCGTTCGGCTGTTTCAAGTCGACGAGCACCGGCGAGCGGGTCTCGACACAGGCTGCCAAAGCCACGCTGCCCAATAGAATCGTTACCCCCACTGCGATTACTTTCACCCGAACTTCCCCCGGATATCGTTGAGTGTCGTTCTGGTAGCTTCACAATATTAGATCGCGTTCGGGAAAATTTCTACCATTCGGAAACATTCCGGACCGTTCGCTTCGCCTCCGAGTCTCTTCCGCCGCCCGTCCCCTTCGCCTAGAGGTCCGCGACACTACTCACCATCGGTCGCCGGCTTCGCGACGGGCGAGGCCGGCTCGGCGTCGGGGAGTATCGTCGCGGCGTTTGAGGGCCTATATTGTGGGCATCGTTCGCGCTGGGAGGTGAATGGCGATGCCGAGCTACGACGCCCTTTTTCAGCCTCTCGCGATCAAGCGCCTCGTCATCCGCAACCGCTTTCTCAGCACCAGCCACGCCCCCGGCTACGCGGTCGGCGGTCACGTCACCGAGCGCTACCGGCGCTATCAGGCCGAGAAGGCGCGGGGCGGCGTCGGGCTCACCCAGTTCGGCGGCGCGACCGCGGTCTCGGTCGAGAACTCGTTCCATTACGGCCAGTTAAACGGCGCCGTCGACACGGTCGTCCCCGAGTACCGCGCCATGGCGGCGGCGATCCACGAGCACGGCGCGGCGTGCATGGTCCAGCTCACCCACGGCGGCCGCCGCGAGCGCTGGGACAGCGCCAACTGGCTGCCCGCCTTCTCGGCCTCGTGCCGCCGCGAGCTCGTTCACCGGTCGTTTCCTGCCGAGATGGAAGACCACGATATCCGCCGCGTCCACCGTGACTTCGCCGACGCCGTGCGCCGCTGCCGCGAAGGCGACCTCGACGGCGTCGAGATCTCGTGTCAGGCCGGCACCCTGATCGAACAGTTCTGGTCGCCGGCGCTCAACCACCGCGAGGACGAGTACGGCGCGACGTTCGACAATCGCATGCGCTTCGGACTCGAGCTGTTGGCGGCCGTGCGCCGCGAGATCGGCGACGATTACGTCGTCGGCATCCGCATGCCGGGCAACGAGATGCTCGAAGGCGGGCTCGACGAGGACGACTGCCTCGCCATCGCCAGGTGCTACGCGGAGAGCGGGCTGGTGGACTTCATCAGCGTCGTCGGCGCCCAGGCCTCGGACTACCAGTCGAGCGCCCGCATCTGGCCGACCATGTGGCTGCCGTCGGCGGTCTATCTGGGGCTCGCGGGCCGCATCAAGGCGGCGGTCGACGTCCCGGTGTTTCATGCCACGCGAATCACCGACAGCGCCACCGCCGCCCACGCCGTGGGCGAGGGGCACGTCGACATGGTCGGCATGACGCGCGCCCTGATCGCCGATCCGCACTTCGTGACCAAGCTGCGCCAAGGCCGCGAGGACGAAATTCGACCCTGCGTCGGTGCCGGGTACTGCGTCGACCGTGTGCTCTCCGGTCAAGACGCGCTCTGCGTGCACAACGTCGCCACCGGGCGCGAGGAGACGCTTTCGCACGCCATTCCGGCGAGCCCCGGGCCACGCCGCAAGGTCGTGGTCGTCGGCGGCGGGCCGGGCGGCCTCGAGGCGGCGCGGGTCTCGGCCGAGCGCGGTCACGAGGTGGTTCTATTCGAGGCGACGGGCGAGCTCGGCGGGCAGATCGTGCTTGCCGCAAAATGCGGCTGGCGCCGGGAGCTCGCGGGAATCGCCGATTGGCTCGCCTCGCGGGCGACGCGGCTCGGCGTCGACCTGCGCGTCAACAGCCTCGCCGATGCCGACGACGTGCTGGCCGAGGCGCCCGACGTGGTCGTGCTGGCGACCGGCGGCACGCCCAACGTCGGCAACGTCGCCGGAGCCGAGCATATGGTGAGCGTGTGGGACGTGCTCGGCGGCCACGCGAGGCCCGCCGACGCGGTGCTCCTCTACGACGAAAACGGCGCCCATCAGGGACCGTCCTGTGCCGAGTTCATGGCCCTTAAGGGCGCCAAGGTCGAGGTGGTGACGCCGGATCGCGCGCTCTGCACCGAGCTGGCCGACACCAATCTGGGCGCGCACATGTCGGAGCTCTACCGCCATGGGGTCACCGTGACGCCCGACACCCGCCTCGTCGAGGTGCGCCCCTCGGGCAACGCGCTCGTCGCCGTCGTCGCCAACAGCTATACCGGGGTGCGCGAAGAGCGGCGCGTGGACCAGGTCGTCGGCGACCACGGCACGCTGCCCAACGACGACCTCTATTTCGCGCTTAAATCCCGCTCGCGCAACCTCGGCGAGGTCGACCTGGGCGCGCTGGTCGCTGCCGCGCCGCAGCGGCTCGCCACCAATCCGAAGGGCGAATTTCAGCTGTTTCGCATCGGCGACGCGTGGGCGGGCCGCAACATCCACGCGGCGATGCTCGACGCGATGCGCATCTGCAGGAATCTTTGATCGGGCGCGCGCTCCGGGGACGGCCGGGAGTGGGCCGGCGCCTTCGCTTGTCGGCCCGGGAGGTGGGGCGGATGTTCAGCCGGTGACGAGGCCGGCGGCGATCAATGCCGAGCACGCGACGAGAAACCAGATCCACGACTTGCTGTTGTCGTCGCCGGCGGGCTCGGTGGGTGGCGTGTCGGACATTCCTTAACTCCGAATTCGGAGCGATAATACACCGTTACAAGTTAATTTGAAGTTTCTACCCGAACTTTGCATTCACGTCACGTCACAATGCTGTGTGATCGCCGCGCGAACGCGGCGGCGTGCCCTACGGCGGCGTGCCCCGGGGCGGGTATCCCGTAGGCGTCGGTGCGCCAGGTGCAGAAGCCGGACCCGCCGGTCGTCCCGGTGGTCGGCCATCCACCGTCGGTGCCCGTTTCGATGGCCGCCGGAGACGCCGTTTTGCCTGCGACCGCCGCTACTTCACGGTGATGCAGGTGCACTCGGCGAGCTGGCTCACCTTGTGCGAGACGCTGCCCATGAGAAGCCCCGAGATGTCGCTCAGACCGCGGCTGCCGACGACGACGAGGTCGGCGTCCTCGCGCCGGGCGCGGTCGAGGATCGCGCGCGCCGGATCGCCCTCGTCGATGCGGGTGTCGATGTCGCGCACGCCCGCGCCGCGGGCCACGCGCTCGCCCTGCTCGAGGATCTTCCAGCCGACCGCCTTGAGCACCCGGCGGTATGCGGCGGAGCGCTCGTCGTCGTCGGGCACGATCGCCATCGCCGTCGGGATCGGGGCGACCGCCGGCCGCCCCAGCGGCGGCTCCTCGACCATGTGCCGCCGACGTCGGCCATGCGCTCGCTGCCGAATATCTCGCAGGGCGTGTGCAGGCCGGTCTCGTCGCGGGGACGGCCGCCCAACTCCCTCTGGCGCTGCAGCCAGGCGACGATGTTGGCGATGAACACCGTCGACGAGCTAGGCTATAGATCCGACGCCAACGTTCTCTAGTAATACATATCTTCATTCGGCGGCGGGAACGACGCTTCCGCCGAGCTGGCGGGCGACGAGGCGGGCGTAGAGACGGCCGCGCGCGAGCAGCTCCGGGTGCGTCCCGGTCTCGACCACGCGCCCCTGATCGAGAACGACGATGACATCGGCGTCGCGCACGGTCG
>JAZFVR010000445.1:0-2277 GCA_036447835.1 Alphaproteobacteria bacterium
AGATCGCGTTGACGTTCACGCCCGCCGGGCCGAGCTCGTGGGCGAGCGCCTGCGTGAAGCCGATCAGCGCGAACTTCGACGCGCTGTACGCCGCGTACCAGGCCAGCCCGCGCTTGCCCGCGGTCGACGAGATGACGATGATCTTGCCGCCGCCCCCGCGCTCCAGCATGTGCCGCGCGACCGCCCGCGAGCATAGGAACGTCCCCTTCACGTTCACGCGCTGCACCTCGTCGAACGCCTCCTCGCTCAGCTCGACCACCGGCACTCGGTCCCGGCCGGGACGCGAGCCCGCGTTGTTCACCAGTATGTCGATGCGCCCGAACCGTTCCAGCACCTGGGCCACCATCGCGTCGACCTGGGCACTGTCGGAGACGTCGGCGACGACGCCGAGCGCGCCATGCCCCGCGTCCTCGATCTCACGGACGACCGCGTCGAGGCCGCCCCACCCGCCTGGCCCCGCGCCATAGGGGTTCGCCGCGATGTCGTTGACCGCCACGTCGGCGCCCTCTCGGGCGAGCCGCGTCGCGATCGCGCGCCCGAAGCCATGCTCACCGCCTGCGCCCGTCACCAGCGCCACCTTGCCGCTCAGGTCGTACATGCCTCTCTCCTCACTCCCGCGCCCCCGCAAGCTACCACGTCCGTGTGCTACGCTCGCCGCGCCATGACCACACGCCAAGCCGTCGGCCGCTCGGCCCCCAGCCCCGATGGCCGCGAGAAGGTGACGGGCGCCGCGCGCTACACCGCGGACGCCAGCCCGCGCGGCGTGCTCCACGGCCGCGTGCTCCGCAGCCCGCACCCGCACGCGCGCATCCGCGGCATCGACGCCTCCGTGGCCGCCGAGCTCCCTGGCGTCCACGCCGTCGTCACCGGAGCGGAGCTCGCCGGGACCATGTCCGGCCGCCGCATCCTGGACATGCCGGTGCTCGCGAGCGAGGTCGTGCGGTTCGTCGGCGAGCCCGTCGCCGCCGTCGCCGCCGTCGACCAGGAGACAGCCGACCGCGCGCTCGCCCTCATCGTCGTCGACTACGAGCCGCTGCCCGCCGTCTTCGACGTGCGCGAGGCCATCGAGCCCGGCGCGCTGCTGCTGCACCCGCGCTTCAACGACTACGCCGGCGTCAAGCCGCAGGAGCAGCCCTCCAACCTCTTCGTCACGTCCACCTGGGGCCAGGGCGACCCCGAAGCCGCAGCGGGAGCCGCGGAGCTCGTCATCGAGGGCACCTATACGACGCCGGTCGTCCACCAGGCGTACATGGAGACGCACTCCTGCCTCGTGGAGGCGGCGGCCGACGGCGGCATGGAGGTCTGGGCGTCGAACAAGGCGCCGCACTACGTCAGGAAGCAGGTCGCCGACAGCACGGGCGTCCCCGAGCCGATGGTGCGCATCCACCACGTGGCCATCGGCGGCGACTTCGGCGGCAAGGGCTCGCCGATGAACATACCGCTGTGCTACTTCCTCGCGAAGGCCGCCGGCCGGCCCGTCCAGATGGTCATGGACTACGCCGAGGAGCTCACGGCCGCCAACCCGCGCCACCCAGCCGAGGTCCGCGTCACGACCAGCGTCAAGCGCGACGGCACCATCGTGACCTGCGACATCGAGGGCTACTTCAACACGGGCGCCTACGCGGCGTTCGTGCCGCTCGGCTTCCTGCCGGGCCCGCGCCACGCCGTCGGCCCCTACCGCATCCCCGACGCCCGCGTGCGCGCCTACCACGTCTACACCAACAAGGTCCCCGCCGGACACATGCGCGGCCCCGGCGAGCCCCAGGCCATCTTCGCCATGGAGTCGCACATCGACGTCATCGCGCGCACCCTCGGCCTCGATCCCGCCGAGGTACGCCTGCGCAACGTGATCCGCGAGGGCGAGGCGAACGCGCTGGGCGAGCTCTACCACGACCTCCACGGCGCCGAGACCATCGAGGCCGCGCTGGAGGCCTCGGGCTATCACGCCCCGCCGCCCGCCCCCGACGGCGCCGTGCGCTACGGCCGCGGCGTCGCCATCGGCGAGCGCGCCCCCGGCGGCGGCCAGACGCACGCCGCCGTGACGTTCCGGCCGGACGGGCGGGTCGTCGTCCACACCTCGATCTTCGACCAGGGCTCCGGCACGTACACGACGATCCGCCAGATGGCCGCCGACGTCCTCGGGATGAGCCCAGAGCGCATCGACGTCGAGGTCTGGGACACGCCGGAGACCGGCTTCGACAGCGGCGCGGGCGCCAGCCGCAACAGCCGCATGGCGAGCGAGGCCGTCCACGAGGCCGCGAGCGCAGCACGCGGCGC
>JAZFVR010000446.1:0-2263 GCA_036447835.1 Alphaproteobacteria bacterium
GGCAGCGATCACCACGTCGACGCCGTCGGCGTCGGCGACCAGCGGCAGGAACTTCTCGACGAAGGCGACGGCCTCGGCGACCGTCTTGTGCATCTTCCAGTTGGCGGCGAGGATCGGGCGGCGCACGCTCAGCGCTCCAGCGCCGCGATGCCGGGCAGCGTCAAGCCCTGCATGAATTCCAGCGACGCGCCGCCGCCGGTCGAGAGGTGGCTGAAGCGCTCCGCGAGGCCCAGGCGGTTCACCGCCGCGAGGGAATCGCCCCCGCCCACCACAGTCGTCGCACTGCTGTTCGCCACCGCTTCGGCGACGAACTCGGTGCCGCGGGCGAAGTCCTTGATCTCGAAGACCCCCATCGGGCCGTTCCAGAAGATGGTGCGCGCGCGGCCTGCCTCCTCGGCGTAGCGGCGCGCGGTCCGGGGACCGATGTCGACGCCGAACCAGCCGTCGGGAATCCGCCGCACCACCTGCGTGAGCGCGCCGGTCTCGAGCGCCTCCGCCACGACGTGGTCCTCGGGGAGCAGCAGCCGGCGGCCGGCCTGTTCGGCGGCCCGCATCACGCGGCGGGCGTCCTCGATCCGACCGGTCTCGACGAGCGAAGCGCCGTACGCCTCGTCCTGCGCGGCGAGGAAGGTGTAGGTCATCGCACCACCGATCGCGAGCACGTCGGCATGGCTGGCGAGTGCTTCGAGCGCCCCGAGCTTGCTCGATACCTTCGCGCCGCCGAGGATCGCGAGCAGCGGTCGCACGGGCTCGCGCACCACGCGCAGATGCGCGAGTTCCGACGTCAACAGTTCTCCGGCCGCGACCCGCGCAATCCAGGACACCATGCCCGCGGTCGAGGCGTGGGCCCGGTGCGCGCTGCCGAAGGCGTCGTCGACGTAGGCGTCGGCGAGGCTCGCGAGCGCGGCGGCGAACTCCGGATCGTTGCGCTCCTCGCCCGGATGGAAGCGCAGGTTCTCGAGCAGCAGCAGCTGGCCGTCCTCGAGCTCGGCCACCGCCGCGGCTGCGGCTTCGCCCACGCAGGTCTCGCAGAACGACACGCCGCGTGCGAGCCGCTGGGCCAGGCGGGGCGCCACCGAGCGCAGGCTCAGGGCGGGCGTCACCCTGCCCCCGGGGCGCCCGAGATGGGAGGCCACGATCACTCGCGCCCCGGCGTCGAGCAGGCGGCGCAGCGTCGGAAGCGAGGCGCGCACCCGCGTGTCGTCCGCGATGGCGCCGTCGCGCAGGGGCACGTTGAGGTCGGCGCGGACGAAGACCCGCTGGCCGCGCAGCCCTCCGCTGAGCAGCCGAGCGAGATCCGGAATTGCCATCGCGGGCTAGCGCCCCATCAGCAGCGCGAGGTCGACCACCCGGCTCGCATAGCCCCACTCGTTGTCGTACCAGGCGAGCAGCTTGGCGAAGTTGCCATCCATGACCCGCGTGCTCTGGGCGTCCAGGATCGAGGAGTGCGGATTGCCGAGGAAGTCGACCGATACGAGCGGCTCGTCACAGTACTCGAGAATCCCCTTGAGCGGTCCGTCGGCCGCGCGCCGCATGGCGCCGTTGATCTCGTCGGCGTCGGTCGACTTGCGCAGCTTGATGCTCAGATCGACCGCCGACACGTCCGCGGTCGGCACCCGCATGGCGTAGCCGTCGAGCTTGCCCTTGAGCTCCGGCATCACCAGCCCGATGGCGCGCGCGGCGCCGGTGCTGGTCGGGATCATCGAAAGGGCCGCCGCCCGGGCGCGGCGGAGATCCTTGTGGGGGAAGTCGAGGGTCACCTGGTCGTTGGTGTAGGCATGGATCGTGGTCATCCAGCCGCTCTCGATCCCGAACTCGTCCTGGAGCACCTTGGCCACCGGCCCGAGGCAGTTGGTGGTGCACGAGGCGTTCGACACGATGTGGTGATTGTCCGGATCGTAGGCGTCGTCATTCACGCCGAGCACGATGGTGACGTCGGGGTCGGTGGCGGGAGCACTGATGATGACGCGCTCGGCGCCGGCGTCGAGGTGCTTCGAAGCCCCCTCGCGGTTGGCAAAGAGGCCGGTCGACTCGATGACGATCACGGCGCCGAGCTTCTTCCAGCCGAGCTTGCCGGGATCCCGCTCGGCCGAGATCGGGATCTTCTTGCCATCGACCACGATCGCGTCGCCGGAGACCTCGACCTCGCCGGGATACTGGCGGTGGATCGAGTCGTACTTGAGCAGGTGCGCCAGGGTGCGGGCATCCGTCAGGTCGTTGATGCCGACGACGTCGAGATCCTTGCCCTGCGCGGCCCGGAAGA
>JAZFVR010000447.1:0-6909 GCA_036447835.1 Alphaproteobacteria bacterium
CGCGGTGGCGAGCGACGGCTACCGCGACATGGCCGTGCGCCGAACCGCGCCCTACGACCTGATCGTCGCCAACATCCTGGCGCGGCCGCTGATGCGTATGGCGCCCGACCTCGCGCGCCGTCTCGCGCCGGGTGGCGTCGCCGTGCTGTCGGGCCTGCTCGCACGGCAGGAACGCGCCGTAATCGGCGCCCACCGCGCCCACGGCCTGGCGCTCGCCCGCCGCATCGCGCTCGGTGGTTGGCACACGCTGGTGCTCGCGCGCAAGCGATGCGGACTATCGGGGCCGCTGACGGTCAGGCGACCGTCGCCCGCCGCGACCTCAGGCGCCGAGCCGGAAAGCAGACGGTAACGGTGGTGCCCGAGCCCAACACGCTCCTGAGCTCGAGCGAGCCGTCGTGCAGCCCGACGAGCGCCTTGGTCAGCGGCAGGCCCAGGCCCGTGCCCTCGTAGCTGCGGCTCAGGTGGCTCTCGACCTGGCCGAAGGTCTCCATCGCCGTGGCGATGTTCTCGGGCGCGATGCCGACGCCGGTGTCGCTGACGGCGATCGACAGGTCCTGGTTCTGCGTCACCTCGGCGCTGAGAGTGACGCTGCCCCCGGCGGGGGTGAACTTGACCGCGTTCGACAACAGGTTGAGAAGGATCTGCTTGAGCTTGCGCCCGTCGGCGTAAAGCAGGGGAAGATCGGGCGGAACGCGGTGGCCGAGACTGAGACCGCCGGCATCCGCGCGTTCGCGGACGAGCATGAGGCAGGTGTCGACGACCGCGGCGATGTCGACCTCGTCCTCGTGCAGATCGAGCCTGCCCGCCTCGATCTTCGAAAGATCGAGAATGTCGTTGATTATTTCGAGCAGGTGATCGCCCGAGTTTCGGATGTCCTGGGCGTATTCGGCATATCTGGAGTCGCCGACGGGGCCGAACGCCTCCCTTCGGATCAGGTCCGAAAAGCCGACGATGGCGTTCAAGGGCGTGCGTAGCTCGTGGCTCATCCTGGCGAGAAATTCCGACTTGGCGCGGTTGGCGAGATCGGCCTGCTCCTTGGCCGCGCGCAGTTCCTCCTCGGCGTGCTTGCGCTCGGTGACGTCCTGGGTCGTTCCCACGACGAGGGCAGGCGCGCCCGAGGCACCGAGCGTGACCTCGCCCATCTCGTGCAGGACGCGGACGGTACCGTCCGGCAGCACGATTCGGAAATCGACGCCGAACGCCGCTCCGGTTTCGAGCGCCGCCTGAAGCATCAACTCGACCACCGTCCTGTCCTCGGGATGGATCCGTTCGACGAAACTCGCGTGATCGGTGCCCAGTTCTTCCGGAGTCATTCCGAGCACCGGATACATCTCACCCGACCGGCGAACCACGCCCGTGTCGACGTTCCATTCCCAGTTGCCGACGTGGGCGATGCGCTGCGCATCGGCGAGGCGCGCCTCGCTCTCGATGAGCGCCGATTCGCGCTGTTTGAGCTCGGTGATGTCGGTCCATACGCCGACGACGCCGCTCTCGCGCGTCTTGCGCTCGCTGATGCGCAGCCAGCGGCCGTCGCCGAGCCGGCGCTCGATCGCGCCTTCCGAATTGCGATGGACGGCGAGCTGCTCTGCGACCCAGTCCTCGCGCCGAGCCGCCGCCTCGGGGATGGTGCCGCTGTCGGCGATCGCCCTGAGCAATGTTTCGTATGCTACACCGGGCTTGACGAGGTCGGCGACTTCGGAATGGAACTGGCGATACTTGGCGTTGCACAGCACGAGACGGTCATCGGCGTCGTAAAGCGCGAACGCGTCGGCGATCGTCTCGATCGCGTCTTCGAGCCGCTCGCGCGAACGGGCCGCCAGCGCGCGCGCCGTGCGAAGTTGCTCGACATCGCGATTGCGAGAGTTCAGGTGGCGCCAGATGACGATGCCGGCGACCGCGCAGGCGGCGACCATCAGGGCGACGAGGGCCGCCAGAATCGTGGCGAACGCATACGCATAGCGCGCCGCCAACGCGCTCACGTCGACATAGACCTCGATCGCCCCCTTGAAGGCGCCGCCCTCCATCACCGGTGCGTAGGCCTCGGCGTAGGGTGATGGATTCGGAGGACCCTCGCCGTCTCTCAGATTGACGTGGACACGGCCCGCGGCGACGATCTCCGAAAAGTAGGGCTTGGCGGTTCGCGTCCCGATGTCTTCCTGTCGCGAGGCATGGACGATACGGCCGTCGGGATCGTAGATCTTGTAGCGAAAGATGCGGCCGGCATCGGTGGCGTAGGCCAGGATCTCGCGGCTTTTCTCCGAAATTTCGCCGCCCGCCAGGACACGATCGAGATCGTCGAGGTTGCGTTGCAGGAAGCGCGCCCAGTGGACGGCTTCGGTTTCGGCCTGGGTGCGCAGCAGCATGTCGCCCGCCTTCCAGGCCCAGATCGTGGCCGAGAGCGTGCTGCCGACGCAGACCAGCGCGAGCAGGCCGAACAAACGGGCGTCCTTGCCGCTGATCTTGCTGAGCTTCATTGCGCTGCCGTTCGGGCCTCGCCCGACGCCCCCCTTCACCGCGTCGGCCGGTGGTTCACGGCGTGGTGATTGCCCGGATTGCGCCCGGAGGGCGTATCCAACGGGAATCCGCGGCCCCAGCCTGACGGGACGCGCTTAAGGTTCGATTAACGTCTCGCGGTCGGGGCGTCGCGACGGCGGCGGTTTCCCCGCAATCGCGGCGTTGACCTCGGCGCCGTAGATGAACACCGCCGCGCTGACGAAGAAGAACACCAGCGCGATGAAGATGCCGCCGAGGCTGCCGTAAGTCATGGTGTAAGTGGCGACGTGGCTGAGGTAGAGCGCAAACAGCGTTGCGGCCGCGAGCCAGACGACCACGGCGACGGCGGCGCCCGGCCCGACGTAGCGCCAGCGCTGCCGCCGGTTGGGCAGCCAGTGGTAGAGACAGCACAGCACGCCGAACATTCCGATCGAGCCGATGCCGTAGCGCGCCGCCGTCCACGCCAACTTCCACAGCGCCGGAACCTCGAGGTGGGCTTCGAGGTAGCCCCAGATCACGGGGCCGACGACGATGCCCATCGTGGCGACGATGATTCCGGCGGAAACCAGGACGACGAACAACAGGTTCTGCACGCGCCGCCGCCAGAACGGCCGGCGCTGGCGGACGCCATAGGCCTGGTTGAGGGCGACGCGCAATGCTTCGACCCCTGACGAGGCCACCCACACCGCGCCCGCGAGGCTGACCGTCATCAGGCCGCCGCGCGTCCTCTCGAGCACCTCGACGAGCGCCGGGTTGACCGCGAGTCCCACCTCCACCGGCATGATCTCGAAGGCGAAGGCGATGAAGTCGGCCGACGCCTCGCTCTGCCCGAAGAAGCCGGCGAGCGCAGTGAGGAAGATGAGGAAGGGGAAGAACGCGAGCAGCGACGCGAAGGCGATGTGTCCGGCGCGTTGCGGTCCGTCGTCGGCGACGAAGTTGAGACCTGCGATCCACAGCAGCCGCAAGCCGAACGCAATTCGACGCCAGCGGGCCTCGGGGTGACGATCATCGCTCACGCCTCTCCTCCAGACGCTCCCGCGCCCGCAACGCCGACGAAACGCTCGTGAATTGGTCGAATCTCGTGGGTGGCGCGCGCCGGCGGCGATTCGGATTTAGCGCCTCGACGGCGCCCGCGTCAATCGAGCCCAAATCGCCGGCGGGTATCGGACCATGCGGCGCGGGCGTTCCGCGGCACGTGCGGCGCGGCCCTATTGCGCAGCAGCAACACCCGACGCGAGATCGCCGTCGCCGGTTCCCTCGGAGTTGCGGCCGAGCTTGGCCAGCAGATAGTCGAGATTGTCGGAGTCGAGATGCTCGAACTGCGTCAGAAAGCGTTCGATCATGCGCGAGCGGAAACGCTCGCGATCCTGCAACCTGCCGTCGTAATCCATCTCGCGCACGACGTTCGTGGCCACGCGCACCGCCGCGTACATCCCCTCGGGCAGGCCCGCCTTCCGGTACAGCTCATTCAGCCCGAGCCCGCCCTCGTCCTGGACCAGGATGTGGGCGTTGGCGACGGGGACCTCCGCGAGTCGCGCCATTGCCGAGACGAAGAACAGGAGGTCGCCCATGCACAGGGCGCGCAGAATGATCGACGGGGTCAAGCGCCCGTTCTCGTGCAGCTGGGCCACGAGCTCGTCGGTGTCCTGGCGATTCGCCTCGGGGGTGAGGAGGCCGAGCGCGGCTTTCTCACGGCTTTGCAGAATCAGATCGGTGGCGAGGTTGGGTGACATCTCGTGATGGGTGACGAGATGCTCGCGCAGCCGCTCCGAGACCATGGACACGAGCCGTTCGGTGATCCTGATGGGCAGGGTCGGCCGATGCGACATGTTGTGCTTGATGGGCTCGCTCTGCGAGAACGCATCGAGGATGGTCTCGAAGGTGGATTCGGAGATCTCTGCGCCGGGATTGCCGACGAGCGTGGCGACCGCGTCTTCGTCGCGCGTCTCGACCAGCGCGTCGGACACGGCGGGGGAGACCATGGCGCGCTTCGCCACGGCGATGCGGCTCTCGGTCGGCTTGGTCTGGACGATCTCGATCAGATCGGAGTCGGTCAGCACCTGGGAAAATTTGAGCACCGGCTCGGCGACCTCGATCACATCCTTGGCGAGCGCGACGGCGACGTCATGAGGTACGAGATCGCTGTCCTTGAGACTGTCCGACAGCGCCTGGCGAACGCGGACTTCCGCGTCGTACATCATGATGCGGAAGATCTCCTCGGCGATCGCACGCGCCGACGGATCGAGAGCGCCGTCCTTGAACTCGGCGGCGACCTTGGCGGCGGTTTCCGCCCTCGTGTCGACCGAGGGCTCGTCGAGAAGGCTCTTGATGTCGTCCTGGTTCAGATAAGGCATCCGAGGCATTCCACGCTTCGTGTCGTCGGTCGTTCGCTGTCGTCGGTCGTTCGCCCGGCGCCGCCGGCGGCAACCTGTGGCGTCGGAGTCTCCCCGGTCGATCATGCAATTCATTTACTTAAACAATTCTTACCCGCCGCCCGCGGCGGGCCAGATCGGACGGGCGCGGACGATGCGCGCCGATCACACATGCGCCGCCCGGCGGCTAAGCGGTTGACCGCCGGAATGCGTACGCGCAAGGATAGGCGCCGAAGGGAACCGGCCATGAAAACCTACAAGGGCGCCCGCTCGGCTCGCGGCTGTATCGTCACCGTCGACGATGTGCCGCTCGACCCGCGCGTCGACCTGCAGCGGACGTCGCGCGTCGAATTCGAATGGGGATACGACGGTACCGGCCCCCGGCAGCTCGCTCTCGCCATCCTCGCCGATCATTTCGGCGATCCCCAGAAGGCGCTCGATCTGCATCGGGTGTTCATGGAAACGGTCGTCGCCGAATTCAAGGGCGACCAGTGGACGCTCACCGGCGACCAGGTGCAGTCCGCGCTCGATCAGGTGGAAGTCGTCCCCATGGACCTGAAGACGCTTCTCGAGCGCGTCCGCGGCCGCCGGCCCGAATAGCCGGCGCTGCCGCCCGCCCGACCCGGAGTCTGCTAAGGTAAAGTAATTCCTAACGATTCGACCATCGGCGTCGGCCATCGTTAAGCACGATTTCATCAATCTGCGCTACATCGAGGCTTCGATGACGGGACCCGCCGTAACCGCGGCGGACCCTTCGGCTGAGGAGCACCCATGGCCACCGGATTCGCGCAAAATTCGGCGACAGCGAACCATGACGCCGCGACACCGCCGGCGGGCGGCGCTATCGTGGTCGAGGCCACGTCGGGCGGCGGCCCGGTCGTGGTGCCCGAGGGCGCGCTGCTGCTCGTCGCCGATTTCGTGCGCGCGGGCCCCGATCTCGTGCTCGTCGGGCCCGACGGCACCCGCATCCTGGTCAAGGACTACTTCGCGCTCGCCGATCCGCCGGCGCTCGCCACCGAAGGCGGCGCCGCGGTCGCGCCCGACCTCGTCGCCACGCTCGCCGGGCCGCTGGCGCCGGGCCAGTACGCCCAGGCCGCGCCGGCCGCGGGCGCCGCGCCGATCGGCCGCGTGACCACGGTCGAGGGCAGCGTGACCGCGACCCGCGCCGACGGCACGCAGGTTACCCTCGAGGCCGATTCGGTGGTGTATCAGGGCGATGTCCTCGAGTCCTCTCCGGGGGCGGCGATCGGCCTCGTGTTCACCGACGACACCACATTCTCACTCGGCGAGAGTGCGCGCATGGTGCTCGACGAGCTGATCTACGACCCCGATACGGGCGCCGGCTCGTCGACGCTATCGGTATTGCAGGGCGTGTTCGTGTTCGTCTCGGGCGAGATCGCGGCGAACAATCCCGACGCCATGACCGTGCGCACGCCGATCGCCACCATCGGCATCCGCGGCACAACGGTCGCCGGCCGGATAGAGGCCGATGGCGAAGGAGGCACGGTCGCGCTGCTTCCCGATCCCGACGGTAGTGTCGGCAGCATCTCGGTGACGACGACGACGGGCGTGTACGTCCTGTCCGTTGCCAACCAGGCGCTCAATATGGCCGATCCGCTGCAGCCGCCACAGCTGGTCCAGCTCTCGGCGCTCGCCATGGATCAGACGTTCGGCGCCGCGATGCGCGCCTTGCCGCAGCAGGGCGCCCAGGATTTCGGCGGCCGCGACGGTTCCAATGAGAGCGGTCCCGGGCCCGCGCCCCAGGGAGGCGAAGCTGCAGACCAAGTCGAACAAGGCGGCGGCGACGGCGAGGGCGACGGGGCCGAAGAGGCCGACGGGAGGTTCATGCCCGATGGGACGTTCATGCCCGACGGGACATTCATGCCCGATGGCGAGTTCATGCCCGATGGGACGTTCATGCCCGACGGGACCTTCATGCCCGATGGGACGTTCATGCCCGATGGCGAGTTCATGCTCGACGGGACATTCATGCCCGACGGGACCTTCATGCCCGACGGGACCTTCATGCCCGACGGGACCTTCA
>JAZFVR010000448.1:0-2387 GCA_036447835.1 Alphaproteobacteria bacterium
ATACCAAAAATCAGCGATAAAGACTCATAGAGATCGCGTCAGCGGCCCGCCGGGCAGCAAGGGAGCCGCAGGCGATGCCGTCGCATCGTCAAGGTTTCCTGACGCCCCCGGCGGGCCGCTGACGCGACCGGAACGGCGGTTTCCCGTGGCCCTCGGACGTCGTTACGAGCGGCTTACGATGCAACGGCATCGCAGCGCCGGGCGTGCCTAGCCGAAGACCACGGGAAACCGTCTCTATGGGTCTTTATCACTGATTCTTGGTATTAGCCCGCCCGGTTGCGTCGATGAGCGACCGCGCCGATCTCGTCGAGCCGTGCGCGTTCGCGCCGCGCCTCCTCCACTCTTTCTCGTTCGCGGGCGCGGTCGCGGCTGATCTCGTACTTCTTGAGCTCCCGGTACGTTGCGGTGACGGCCTCCCTGGCCTCGGCGATCACCGCGTCGATCGCCGCGATCTCCTCGGCCAGCGCGGCCTGGCGTTCGGCGACGCGCGCGGCGAAGGCCGGATACGCCTGACCCGCCTCGTAGGATTCGGCCGCGGTCTCGGCCTCGGCCGCGAGCTCGGCTGCCAGGCGCTCGGTGCGCGTATGCAGCGTGTCGCGTTCGACTTCGAGCCGAGTGACCCGGGCGCGGACCTCGTCGAGCCGCTGCTCGTGAATCCCGACCAGGGTATCGATTGCGCTCACGGCGCCTCGAGCCCGAGGATCTCGGCAAGCTGGGCGTAGCCCGTAGCGAGGTCGCAGCGCTCATCCTTGTCCTGGGCGAGGAATGCTTCGAGTCTGTCGTGGAGGTGAATCGCCTCGTCGACCGCCGCGTCCGAGCCGGCGCGGTAGGCGCCGAGGCGGATCATCTCGGCCATGTCGTCATAGGTCGCGATCAACGAGCGGGCGCGGGTGACCAGGGCGTTCTCGCCCTCGCTGTTGCAGTCGGGCAGCGTGCGCGAGATGCTGCGCGACAGGTTGATGGCGGGGAAGCGGCCGCGCTCGGCGATGGCGCGGTCGAGCATGATGTGCCCGTCGAGAATGCCGCGCACGGCGTCGGCAATGGGCTCGTTGTGGTCGTCGCCCTCGACGAGAACGGTGAACAGCCCCGTGATCGTGCCCTCGCCGCTGCCGGGACCGGCCCGCTCGAGAAGCCGCGGCAGCTCAGCGAAGACGGTCGGCGTGTAGCCCTTGGTGGTCGGCGGCTCGCCCGCGGAGAGGCCGATCTCGCGCTGCGACATGGCGACGCGCGTGATGCTGTCCATCAGGCACAACACGTCCTTGTCGAGGTCGCGGAAGTACTCGGCGAGGGTGAGCGTGAGGTAGGCCGCCTGGCGCCGCATGAGCGCCGATTCGTCCGAGGTGGCGACGACGACGACGCTGCGCGCCAGCCCGTCGGGCCCGAGTTGATCCTCGATGAACTCCTGCACCTCGCGGCCGCGCTCGCCGACCAGGCCGATGACGTTGACGTCGGAGCCGGTGAACCGCGCCAGCATCGCCAGCAGCACCGACTTGCCGACGCCGGAGCCCGAGAAAATGCCCATGCGCTGGCCGCGACAGCAGGTGAGCAGCGTGTTCATCGCCCTCACCCCGAGGTCGATCTTGCCGCGCACGCGGCGGCGACTGTGCGCCGGCGGCGGCGGGTTCCTGAGCGGGTAGGCGGCGCTGCCGCGCGGTAAGGGGCCACGGCCGTCGACGGGCTCGCCGAAGGCGTTGACCACCCGGCCGAGCCACAGCGGGCTGGGGTAGACCACGGGCTCGGATTCGGCGACCACCGCCTTGCAGCCGAGACCGATGCCCTCGACCGAGCCGAAGGGCAGCAGCAGCGTGCGGTCGTTGCGGAAGCCGACGACCTCGCAGATGACCCGGCGGTCGCCGCGGGCGAGGACCTCGCAGCGGCGGCCCACGCTGAGGCGGCCCTTTAGGCCGGCGCATTCGACGAGGAGACCGAGAACCGCGGTTACCCGGCCGTAGAGCCGGATTTCGGGGGTCCGTTCGACCTCGGCCAGGGCTTTGCTGAGAGTAGCTGACAACGGATGCTCACGGTCCGGACTTCCGCCGACTACGCTGCGGCGGGACGCTGAGCCGATAATGGCCCGGGGGCGTTAAGGTTCCGTAAAGGGATTTTCGCCACCCTCTTCGGCCACAACGTCGTTAACTTTTTCTTTACCCGGAGACCGGTAAGGTTAACATCGCGAAACTCCTAGAGAATCCATCGCTGCCGAGGGCGTCATGCGGGTACTGCTGATCGAAGACGACACGACGATGGCGAAGAGCATCGAGCTGATGCTCACGTCGGAAGGGTTCGTTTGCGATTCCACCGATCTCGGCGAGGACGGGCTCGAGATCGGCAAGCTCTATGATTACGACATCATCGTCCTCGACCTGATGCTTCCCGACATCGACGGC
>JAZFVR010000449.1:0-3678 GCA_036447835.1 Alphaproteobacteria bacterium
TCGCGCAGCCATGCATAGAGCGGGCGGAAGTCGCCGCGGGCGATGCCGGGCACCAGATCGGCGTCGGCGCGCCGGGCCGCGTCGAAGAGCTGCGCCGCGATCATCGCGCCGAGCGTATAGGTGGGGAAATAGCCGAACAGGCCCGCCGCCCAGTGGACGTCCTGCAGGCAACCGTCGCGGTCGTCGGGCGGCGCAATGCCGAGAAACTCACGCATGCCGTCGCGCCACGCGCCGGGCAGGTCGGCGACCGCCATGTCGCCGGCGATCAACGCCTTCTCGATGCGATAGCGCAGGAGGACATGCGCCGGGTAGGTGACCTCGTCGGCGTCGACGCGAATGAGCCCCGGCTCGACGCGCGTGTACAGGTGCAGCAGGTTGTCGGGCTGCCACGCCGGACCGTCGCGCCCGAACGCCTCGCGCAGCAGCGGCGCGACGAAGGCGGCGAACTCCGGCCCCCGGCACGCCTGCATCTCGAGGAGCAGCGACTGGCTCTCGTGCAGGCTCATGCTGCCGGCCTTGCCGACGGGCTGGCGGCGCCACGCCGGCGGCAGGCCGCGCTCGTACATGGCGTGGCCGGTCTCGTGCAGCACCGCCATCAACGCCTTGGTGAAGTCGCTCTCGCTGTAGCGCGTCGTGATGCGCACGTCGTCCGCGGTGCCGCCGCAAAACGGGTGATCGCTCACGTCGAGCCGGCCGTGCTCGAAATCGAAGCCGACGGTCTCCATCAGCTTTCTGCCGAGGGCGCGCTGCGCCGCGAGCGCAAACGGTCCGTCGAGGGGAAGCGGCGCCGGCGCCCGCGCCTGGCGGTCGAGCGCCCGGGCGATGAAGTCGGGCAGGAACGCCGCGAGGTCGGCGAACAGCGCGTCGATGTCGGCGGCGCGGCCGCCGGGCTCGTAGGCGTCGAGGAGCGCGTCGTATGGGCTGCATCCCAGCGCCGCGGCCTTGGCCTCGGCGCTCTCGGCCGTGAGCGCGACGACCTCGGCGAGCAGCGGCGCGAGGCCGGCGAAGTCGTCGCCCGCGCGCGCCTTGCGCCAGCGCATCTCGCACAGCGAGGTGGCCCTGGAGAGCGCCTCGACGAGCCGCGCTTCGACCGCGTGGGCGTGGGTCCACTGGCGCCGCATCTCGGCGAGGTTCGCCGCCTGCCAGGCATCGAGCCCGGCGGCCTCGTCGGCCTCGGCGCGGTCGAGCGCCTCGGCGAGCGCCGGATCGGTGAGCGTCTCGTGGCACACCAGCGCCAGCGCGGCGCACTGCTCGGCGCGGTCGCCCGAGCCGCCGGCCGGCATCATCGTCTGGCTGTCCCAATCGAGCACGGCGCTCGCGCCCTGGAGGGCGTCGAGGCGCTCGAAGCGGCGTTCGAGCTCGGCGTAGGCGGCGGACATTGACTCGGGCTCAGCCATCGGGCGGGCGCCGTTGCGACAGCACGTAGATCACCGCGAGCGCCACGGCGAGGGCGTACCAGGTGATCGCGTATCCGAGGTGGTCGTTGGTGAGACCGACGCGATACTCGCGGCCGACCGGCAAGCCGCCCGGGTTGGGCGCCGGTCCCGCCTCGACCACCAGCGGCGGCACGCCCTCGCCGGCGTAGGCGGCCATGGCCGGCAGGTCGAGCCAGAACCAGTAGTTGCGCGCGACTTCGTTGTCGGGGGTGAACCAGCCGCGGCGGCCGCGCGTGCGCAACACCCCCTCGATCGTCACCACGCCCGTGAGCTGGCCCTCGGGGCGGCGTTCGGGGTCGCGCGCCTCGGCGGGCACCCAGCCGCGCTCGACGAGCACCGCCGGGCCGTCGTCGCGCTCGAGCGGCGTGATCACGCGGAACCCGACCGTGCCGCGGCGCGTGGCGGCGAGGTGGATCTCGCGCCCGTGCACGAAGGTGCCGCTCAACGTCACCCGGCGATAGTCGATTACGTCGAGCGCGTCGGCATCGGAGAGATCGGCGGGCAGCGGCATCGCCGGGGCGGCGAGCTGGGCCTCGCGAAAGGCGATGAGGTCGGATTTCCACATCAGGCGCTGCACCTGCCAGCTGCCCAGCGCGACGAGCACGAGGAACGCCGGCAGCGCCATCAGCGTCGGCCACGGGGCGGGGCGAAAGCGGGGCCGCTCAGCGGGTGTCGTCGTCACGTGAGAACTGGACGTCGTGCTTGTACTGGAACGCGATCAGCGTCGCCTCGAACGGCCGCAAGAGGCCGATCGAGCCGCCGAGGACGAGCGGCAACCACATGACCAGGTGCAGCCACAACGGCGGCGCGAAGTTCATCTCGACGACGAGCGCGAGGCCGACGACGACACCGCCGAGGAGCAGAATGATGAACGCCACCGGCCCGTCGCCGCTGTTCTGGCGACTGAGGTCGAGGTCGCAGACGCCGCAGCGCTCGGCGACGGCGAGGAAGCCCTCGAACAGGCGGCCCTTGCCGCAGCGCGGACAGCGGCACCCCAGCCCGGCCTTGAAGGGGGGAGACGGCGTCGTGAGCGATCCCGGTCATTCCGCCGCCCGCGACGGCGCGTTCAGCTCCCGCCCCACCAGTAGACGTTGCTGAACAGGAACAGCCACACCACGTCGACGAAGTGCCAGTACCAGGCCGCGGCCTCGAAGCCGAAGTGGTGGTCGGGCTTGAAATGTCCCTGGTAGAGCCGCCACAGGCACACCGACAGGAAGCAGGTGCCGATGATGACGTGGAAGCCGTGGAAGCCGGTGGCCATGAAGAACGTCGTGCCGTAGATGCCGCCGGTGAAGGTGAACGGCGCATTCACGTATTCGTACGCCTGCAGCGAGGTGAACGCGACGCCGAGCAGGATCGTCAGCCACATCGCCCGGATCGCCTCGCGTCGTCTCCCGGTGCGAACCTCGTGATGCGCCCATGTCACCGTCACCCCCGAGGAGAGCAGGATCAGCGTGTTGAGGAACGGGACGCCGAAGGGCTCGAACGTGGTGATGCTCTCGGGCGGCCACACCCCTCCGGTGTACGCGGCGCGGCCTGTGAGCTCCTCGCTGCCGACGCCGCCGGGGAACAGGCTGGCGTCGAAGAACGCCCAGAAGAAGGCGACGAAGAACATCACCTCCGAGGTGATGAACAGCGCCATGCCGTAGCGATGGCCGAGCTGCACGACGGGCGTGTGATGACCCTCGTGCTCGGCCTCGCGGATGACGTCGCGCCACCAGCCGAACATGGTGATGAATACCAGCAGGACACCGAGATAGAACACCCAGTCGGTGATGTCGTGCATGAACATGATACCGCCGCCCGCGATGACGAGCGCGGCAAACGCGCCGACCGCCGGCCACGGACTCGGGTCGACAAGGTGATATTCGTGCGCCCTGGCGTGCCTCTCGACCATCACGTCGGTCCCTTCAACAACCGCTTTGAAGCCTCATGATGCGCGGGCGCCGGTCGCACGTCGCGCGCCGGTCCCGCCCCTTGCGGCCGGTTCAGCGCCACCGGTTCCGGCGCCTCTGCGCCCGCCACCCGGAAGGCGGTGTACGAGAGCGTGATGGTGTTGACATCATCGACGTTGACGTCGTCCATGATCGCCGGGTCGATGAAGAACGTCACCGGCATCTCGACCCGCTCGCCCGGCGCCAGCGTCTGCTCGTCGAAGCAGAAGCACGCGATCTTCGAGAAATACGGTCCCGCCTTGAACGGCGTGACGTTGAAGACGGCGGTGCCGGTCACGCTCTCGTCC
>JAZFVR010000450.1:0-10651 GCA_036447835.1 Alphaproteobacteria bacterium
TGACGTAGACGCGCTCGGCCATCTTGCGCACGATGCCGAGGTCGTGGGTGATGAGCAGCAGCCCCATGCGGGTCTTGTGCTGGAGCTCCTTCAATAGCTTGAGGATCTGCGCCTGGACGGTGACGTCGACGGCGGTGGTCGGCTCGTCGGCGATCAGCAGCGCCGGTTCGTTGGCGAGCGCCATGGCGATCATCACGCGCTGGCGCTGGCCGCCCGAGAGCTGGTGCGGGTAGCTGGCGAGGATGCGCGTGGCGTCGCGCAAGCCGACCAGATCGAGGAGCTCGCGCGTGCGAGCCCGCGCCGCCTCGCCGACCAGCCCCCGATGCAGTAGCAGCGACTCGCCGATCTGCTTGTCGACCTTGTGCAGCGGGTTGAGCGCGGTCATCGGCTCCTGGAACACCATCGACACCTGGTCGCCGCGCACGGCGTCGAGCACGGGCTGGGGCGCGCCGATCATCTCCTGGCCGTCGACGGTGATGCTGCCCGAAGGGTGGCTCGCCAGCGGGTAGGGCAGGAGCTGCAGCGCCGACAGCGCGGTGACCGACTTGCCCGAACCCGACTCGCCGACCAGCGCCACCGTTTCGCCGCGGTCGACCTCGAGGTCGACGCCGCGCACCGCGTCGATGCGCCGCCCACCGACGGTGAAGGCGACGCTCAAGTCGCGGATTTCGAGGAAGCTCATGGCGCGACGCCCCCCCCCCCTCAACCGACCGTCTTGCGCGGATCGAAGGCGTCGCGCACCGCCTCGCCGATGAAGATCAGGAGGCTCAGCATGATGGCGAGCATGAAGAACGCGGCGAGCCCCAGCCACGGCGCCTGCAGGTTGGCCTTGCCCTGGGCGAGCAGCTCGCCGAGCGAGGGCGATCCGGGCGGCAGGCCGAAGCCGAGGAAGTCGAGCGAGGTCAGCGTGGTGATCGAGCCGTTGAGGATGAACGGCAGGAAGGTCAGCGTCGCCACCATGGCGTTGGGCAGCACGTGCTTGAACATGATGACCGAATCGCGCACGCCGAGCGCGCGGGCGGCGCGCACGTAATCGAAGTTGCGCGCGCGCAGAAACTCGGCGCGCACCACGCCCACCAGCGACATCCAGCTGAACAGGAGCATGATGCCGAGGAGCCACCAGAAATTGGGCTCGACGATGCTGGCGAGGATGATCAGCAGGAACAGCACCGGCAGCCCCGACCAGATCTCGATGAAGCGCTGGAACAAGAGGTCGATCCAGCCGCCGAAATAGCCCTGAACCGCGCCCGCGGCGACGCCGACGACGCTGCTCACGGCGGTGAGCGCGAGGCCGAACAGTACCGAGATGCGGAAGCCGTAGATCAGCCGCGCCACCACGTCGCGCGCCTGGTCGTCGGTCCCCAGCCAGTTCTCGGCGCTCGGCGGCGACGGCGCCGGGGTGGGCAGGTCGTAATTGATCGTGCGGTAGCTGTAGCGCACCGGTGGCCATAGCATCCAGCCGTCTTTCTCGGCGATGAGCCCGGCGAAGAACGGGTCGCGGTAGTCGGCCTCGGTCTCGAAATCGCCGCCGAAGTCGGTCTCGGGATAGGCGACGAAGACCGGGAAGTAGTAGTCGTCGCCGTAGGCGACGATGAGCGGCTTGTCGTTGGCGACGAACTCGGCGAACAGGGTCACCGTGAACAACGCGAGGAAGATCCAAAGCGACCAGAACCCGCGCTTGTTGGCGCGGAAGTTATGGAGCCGGCGCCGCGTCAGCGGCGTCAGACGCAGGCCGAGGAAACGCCCGTCCGCCATCGTTCAGACCTCGCGGCTCTCGAAGTCGATGCGCGGGTCGATGATCACGTACATCATGTCGCCGACGAGGTTCATCGCTAGACCGAGGATGGTGAAGAAGAACAGGCTGCCGAACATGATCGGGTAGTCGCGGTTGATCACCGCCTCGAACCCCAGGAGCCCGAGCCCGTCGAGCGAGAAGATGATCTCGGTGAGCAGGGCGCCGGTGAACAGGATGCCGACGAAGGCGCCGGGAAAGCCGGCGATGACGATGAGCATGGCGTTGCGGAAGACGTGGCCGTAGAGCACCCGGCGCTCGTTCAGGCCCTTGGCGCGCGCGGTCAGCACGTAGTGCATGTTGATCTGGTCGAGGAACGAGTTCTTGGTCAGCATGGTGAGCCCGGCGAAGCCGCCGATCACCAGCGACAGGATCGGCAGCGCCATGTGCCAGAAGTAATCGGCGATACGCGCCGGCCAGGCGAGCTCGTCCCAGTTCTCCGAGGTGAGCCCGCGCAACGGGAACCAGTCGAGATAGCTGCCGCCGGCGAACAGCACGATCAGGAGCACCGCGAACAGGAAGCCGGGAATGGCGTAGCCGACGATGATTCCGCCCGACGTCCAGACGTCGAAGCGCGAGCCGTCGCGCACCGCCTTGCGGATGCCGAGCGGGATCGACACCAGGTAGACGATCAGCGTCGTCCACAGCCCGAGCGAGATCGACACCGGCATCTTGTCGATCACCAGGTCGATGACCTTGCGGTCGCGGAAATAGCTCTCGCCGAAATCGAACCGCAGAAAGTTGCCCATCATCAGCAGGAAGCGCTCGTGCACCGGCTTGTCGAAGCCGAACTGCTTCTCCATCTGCGCGATGAACTCGGGATCGAGGCCCTGGGCGCCGCGGTATTTGCTGGTGACCGGCGTGACGCCGCCGCCCCCGGCCAGGCCGCCGGTGCCGACCTCGGCGCCCGAGGTGCCGCCGATGCGCGCCGTGGCGCCGACGACGGTGCCGCTGAGCTGGGCGATCACCTGCTCGACCGGGCCGCCGGGCGCGAACTGCACGACGACGAAGTTGATCACCATGATGCCGAACAGCGTCGGGACTATGAGCATCAGGCGGCGGACGATGTAGGCGTACATGGCGCGGTTCCGGCCGGCGGCTGGGAGCCTAACCTTGGGGCGGCGCCTGGCCGGCGGCGAGCAGGCGCGCCTTGGCGGGGTCGACCCACCAGGTGTCGATCACGCCGCGGGCATATCTCGGCTTGATCTTCGGCCGCCCGAACTTGTTCCAGTAGGCGATCGTGTGGGCGCCCTTGTACCAGTGGGGAATCACGTAGTAGTTCCACATCAGAACGCGGTCGAGCGCGCGCGCGGCGGCGGTCAGCTCCGGCCGGCTGCGGGCGCTGATGACGGTCTCCACCAGCGCATCGACGACCGGGTCGGCGACGCCCGACAGGTTGAGGCTGCCGACCACGTCGGAGTAGGCCGAGGACCAGAAATTGCGCTGTTCGACTCCCGGCGTCAACGGCTGCACGTAGCGGCGCGTGATGACGTCGTAGTCGAAATGCTCGACCCGGTACTGGAAGTTGGCGAGATCGACGATGCGCATGCGCGCCGCGATGCCGAGTCGCTCGAGGTTCCTGATGAAGGGGGCGATCACGCGCTGGAACGTGGCCTCGTACATCAGGAACTCGATCTCGAAGGGCTCGCCGTCGGCGTCGACGAGGACGCCGTCGACGACGCCCCAGCCGGCCTCGCGCAAGAGCCGCGTGGCGTGGCGCAGGTTCGCCCGCATGTCGCCCCGGCCGTCACTCTGCGGCAGCGCGAAGGGCTCGCCGAAGACCTCGCCCGGGATCCGGCCGCGGAACGGCTCGAGCAGCGCCAGCTCGGCATCGCTCGGCGGCTCCTTGGCGGCGAGCCGGGAGTTCTCGAACATGCTCGTGGTGCGCTTGTAGAGCCCGTGGAAGATGTTCTTGTTGGTCCACGAGAAGTCGAAGGCGAAGTTGAGCGCCGCCCGCACCCGGCGGTCGCGGAACTTGGCGCGGCGCGTGTTGATGAAGAAGGCCTGGACGCCCGACGGCGTCTCGTCGGGCAGCACCTCGCGCCGGATGAGGCCCTTGCGCACCGGCGGCTTGTCGTATTCGGTCGCCCAGCTCTTCGACGTGAACTCCTCGCGGAAGTCGTATTCGCCGGCGAAGAACGCCTGGAGCGCGATGCCGCGGTCGCGGTAGTAGTCGAAGCGGATGACGTCGAAGTTGTAGCGGCCGCGGTTCACCGGCAGCTCGGCGCCCCAGTATTCGGGGTCGCGGCGGTAGGTGATCGAGCGCCCGGGATCGACCTTGGCGACGCGGTAAGGGCCGCTGGCGAGCGGCGGCTCGAGCGTCGTCTCGCCGAACTCGCGCCCTTCCCAGTACGCCTTTGACAGCACCGGCATCGCCGCGGCGACGAGCGGCAGGTCGCGGTGCTCGCCCGGCGCGAAGGTGAACCTCACCCGGTCGGGCGCCCGCGCCTCGACGCCGGCGATGTCGCGGTAGAGCACGCGGTAGCTGGGATGGCCTTCGGCGCGCAGCGTTTCGAACGAGAACACCACATCGTCGGCGGTGATCGGGCTGCCGTCCCGCCAACGCGCCTCGGGCCTGAGCGTGAACGCGACCCACGAGCGGTCGTCCGCCAGCTCGACGCTCTCGGCGATCAGACCGTACATGGCGTCGGGCTCGTCGCCGGCGCGCGTCATCAGCGTCTCGTGGATCATGCCGATGCCCGCGGCGGGAACCCCCTTGAGCACGAAGGGGTTGAGGCTGTCGTAAGACTCGAGCGCCCACAGCCTGAGCTCCCCGCCCTTGGGCGCCGTCGGGTCGACATATTCGAAATGCGCGAAGTCGGCCCCGTACTTGAGGTCGCCGAACGCCGACAGCCCGTGGCGAACCGCGCCCTCGTCCTTGGACGCGCTCGCCATGAGCAGCGTGACCGCGGCGAGGCCGACGCCGATCCGGCGCAGTACGGTGGTGTGGCGCCGCATGGCGGCGAACATATCAGATCGCCGCACGCGGCTTCAGTCTTTCTCGAGCGCCGATGCGCCTTGCTCGAGCGCCGCCACGCGTGCCGGGTCGATCCACCAGGCGTAGATGTCGGTACCGTATTTCGGCACTGCGCCCGTCCTGCCGAACTTGTCCCAGAAGGCGATGCGCTCATAGCGGAGGTGCCAGTTCGGGATCAGGTAGTGGCCCCACAGCAGCGCGCGGTCGAGGGCGCGCGTCGCGACGACGAGGCGCTCACGGTCGGGGGCGATGATCACCTCGTCGATGAGCGCGTCGATCACCGGGTCCTTGATGCCGATGACGTTGCGGCTGCCCGGGCGGTCGGCGGCCTCGGAGCCCCAATAGTCGCGCTGCTCGTTGCCGGGCGATTCGGACTGTCCGAAGCTCGCCACGATCATGTCGAAGTCGAAGTCACGCACCCGGTTCTGGTATTGGGCCGAGTCCACCGTGCGGATGCGCGCCTCGACGCCGAGCCGTTCGAGGTTGCGGATCAGCGGGGCGATGACGCGCTCGAACGCCGGGCTCACCAACAGGAACTCGATCTCCAGCGGCTCGCCGGTGTTGGGGTCGATCAGCTTCCTGTCCTTGAAGGTCCAGCCGGCGCCGCGCAGCAGCTTGAGCGCCTTGCGCAGGTTGGAACGAATAATGCCCGAGCCGTCGGTCGCCGGCGGCGCGTACTCCTCGGTGAAGACCTCGGGCGGCAGCCGGTCGCGGAAGCGCTCGAGGATTTCGAGCTCCTCGGGCGGGGGCAGACCGTGCGAGGCGAGCTCCGAGTTCGAGAAGTAGCTCGTGGTGCGGGTGTACTGGCCGTAGAACAGGTTCTTGTTGGTCCAATCGAAGTCGAAGGCGTAGGCGAGCGCCTGGCGCAGCACGCTGTCCTGGAACTTGGGCCGGCGCAGGTTGAAGGCGAAGCTCTGCATGCCCGTGGGACTCTGCGTCGGAACCTCTTCCTTGATGACCAGCCCTGATCGGAGGGCGGGGAAGTCGTAGCCGGTGGCCCACATCTTCGACGTGTTCTCGGCACGGAAATCGTACTGATGCGCCTTGAACGCCTCGAGCGCGATCGTCTGGTCGCGGTAGTAGTCGTAACGGATGGTATCGTAGTTGTAGCGTCCGCGGTTCAGCGGCAGGTCGCGGCCCCAGTAGTCGGGCACGCGCTCGTAGGTGATCGAGCGGCCGGGATCGACATTCTTGACCCGGTACGGGCCGCTTCCCAGCGGCGGCTCGAGGCTCGTTTTCGCGAAGTCGTGGGTCGCGAAATACGCCTTCGACAGCACCGGCAGCTGGCCCATGATCTGCGGCAGCTCGCGATTGGGCGGGCCGGAGAAGGTGAATTTCACCTTGTGCTCGCCGACCTTCTCGGCCTTGACCACGTCGGCGTAGTAAAAGCGATAGAAGGGCCTCCCCTGCTCCTTGAGGATGTCGAAGCTGAAGATCACGTCCTCGACCGTGATCGGGGTGCCGTCGTGCCAGCGCGCCTCGGGGCGCAGGTTGAAGGCCGCCCAGGAGAGGTCTTCGGGAACCTCGATCGATTCGGCGATCAGCCCGTATTCGGCGGAGATTTCGTCGCGCGGCGAGTCCATCAGCCTCTCGTAGACGAGACCGAGCCCCGCCGCGAACTCGCCCTTGATGATGTACGGGTTGAGGCTGTCGTAGCCGCCGATGGTGTAGAGCGCCAGCCTGCCGCCCTTGGGCGCGTTCGGGTCGACGTAATCGAGGTGCTCGAAGTCGGGACCGTATTTCGGCGCGCCGACCAGCGACAATGCGTGGCTGACCGTGATGTTCGGCGCGGCGCTGGGGGCGCCGGCGGCGAGCGTCAGCGCGAGCGTGATGACGGCGGCGGCGGTGATTGGGCGCATGACGGTTTCCTGCGGTCGTACTGCGGGGCGGGCGGACAAGCTCCCCAGCCTAGAATCTGGGTATTCGGCCTCTCTGCTACAACAATTGGTGTGTTCGCGTTCATCCGGCGAGCAGCTTGAGCGCTTGCGCGTGCGCCGCCCGGTCGCCGGCGGCGATCACCCGGCCATCGGCGTGAAAGGTGAGCGCCGCGCCGTTCCAGTCGCTGATCACCCCGCCCGCGTTCTCGATCACCGGCACCAGCGCGCACCAGTCGTGGACGCTCATTCCCGGTTCGATGGCGATGTCGATGGAACCCCTGGCGAGCAGGCCGAAGCCGTAGCAGTCGGCGTTGTAATGGGCCCATTCGACCGCCTCGCGCAGGCGCTCGAAGGCGGCGACGTCGTCTCCCTCGTAGTAATGCGGCGACGACGTGCACAGCAGCGCCGCCGAGAGCTCGGCGCAGGCGCGGGTGCGTATGGCCTCGCCGTTGAGCGTCGACGGCGCGCCGTCGACGCCGAGCCAGCGCTCGCCGGTGATCGGCTGGTCGATGATGCCGAGAACCGGCGCGCCGCCCCGGGTGAGCGCGATCAGGGTTCCGAACAGCGGCGTCCCGGCGATGAACGAGCGGGTGCCGTCGATGGGGTCGATGACCCAGACGTGCTCGGCGTCGGCGCGCTCGGGCGGGTGCTCCTCGCCGATGACGCCGTGGTCCGGGTGCTCGGCGGCGATCATGTCGCGGATGACGCGCTCTGTCTCGCGGTCGGCCTCGGTGACCGGGCTCACGTCCGGCTTGTAGGCGACGTCGATCGGTTGGCGGAAGTAACGGCGCACCACCTCGCCGGCGGCGTCGGCGAGGCGATGGGCGAAGGCGACGATCTCGGGAGAGCACGCGGCGCTCATGGCGCGCCAGTCTGCCTTCACTCGCGGGCGATTGGAAGTATGTCTTCGCCGATCCGGCGGCGGACGCGCAGATTCCTGTTGCGCCCGCCGGGGCGGGCGGGAAAGATGCGCCGCAACCGGCGGCCGGCGCCGCCGGACGACGGGTCCGGCTTCGGCAGGGAGGAGAAAGGGTGGCAGCGCGCATCAAGGCGGTCAGTTTCGACCTCTGGGACACGATGATCGAGGACGAATCGGACGAGCCCAAGCGAAAAGCCCGCGGCCTCGGCAGCAAGCGCGACGACCGTCGCCGCCTGGTGCACGAGGCGCTGAATCGCGACGAGGCCATCGCCTACGAGACCGTGGCCACCGCCTACGACGTCGCCGACGCCGCCTTCACCAAGGTGTGGAAGGAGCATCACATCACCTGGGCCCTGCGCGAGCGCCTGCGCGTGCTGCTCGCCGGCCTCGGGCGCGGGCTGCCGCAGGACGAGATCGACCGCGTCGTCGAGGCCACCGAGAACATGGAGATCGACGTGCCGCCCGATGCCGTGCCCGGCGTCGCACGCGCGATCGAGGAGCTCGCCGGGCGCTACAAGCTGTGCGTCGTATCCGACGCCATCGTCTCGCCGGGCCGGGTGCTGCGCCGGCTGCTCGACCATCACGGCCTGCTCGGCCATTTCAGCGGCTTCGTGTTCTCCGACGAGGTCGGCTGCTCGAAGCCCGACCCGCGCATGTTTCACCTCGCGGCCGAGCAGCTCGGGGTCGATCTGCGCGAAATGGTCCACATCGGCGACCGCGACCCCAACGACGTCAAGGGACCGCAGGCGCTGGGCATGAGGGCGGTGCTGTTCTCGGGGATCCGCGACGTCGACGAGGCGACGACCAGCGCCAACGCGGTGTGCCGCGACCACGCCGAGCTGCCGGCGATCATCGAGCGCCTCGCGGCGCCGGTCGAGTGAGGCGGGGCGGATGAGCGGCGATCCCCGTTTCCTCGTCGTCGACGGCTATACACGCGAGGCGCGCGAGGGGCTCGCCGCCGGCGGGGCGTCGATCGCCGCCGACCTCTATGCGGCGATGCTGCGCCGCTTCGTGCCAAACGCGCCGGTCGATCGCGTGTTCCCGTCCGATCCCGGATCGAGCCTGCCCGAAGGTGCCGCGCTCGAGGCCTACGACGGTATCGCCTGGACCGGCTGCAGCCTGACGGTCTTCGACGACGACCCGCGCGTGAAGCGCCAGATTGAGTTCTGCCGTGCCGCCTTCGACGCCGGCGTGCCGAGCTTCGGCAGCTGTTGGGCGCTGCAGATCGCGGTGGTCGCCGCCGGCGGCCTGTGCCGCGCCAACCCGCGCGGCCGCGAGATGGGCATCGCGCGCAAGGTGCACCTGACGCCCGCGGGGCGCGCGCACCCCATGTACGCCGGCAAGACGGGCGTCTTCGACGCCTTCATCAGCCACGTCGACGAAGTCACCCATCTGCCGTCGACGGCGGTGCTGCTGGCGTCGAACCAGTTCACCCACGTCCAGGCCGCGAGCGTCACCCACGGCAAGGGAACCTTCTGGGCGCTGCAGTACCACCCCGAGTACGATCTGCACGAGATGGCGCGGCTGATCTACTGCCGCCGCTCCAAGCTCGCCGAGCTCGGCTTCTTCCGCGACGAGGCGCAGGCGCTCGCCTACGTCGATCAGCTCGAGGCGCTGCACGCCGATCCGTCGCGCTATGATATCGCCTGGGCGCTCGGCATCGACGACGACATCATGCGCCCCGAGGTTCGACAATGCGAGGTGGGCAATTGGATTTACCGGCTGGTTTTGCCGATGATGCGGCGCTAAACGATCGGTGCCGCGCCGGTGATTCAGGGTTTACAACGCCCCCGAAATATTCGGATTGTGGAAAGTGGTGCGTGAAATGACGGTGGACTTCACCTTCGAGGCTATCGACGAGGCGTGGCCGGGCGATAAGTGGCGGCGCCGTTTCGTCGCGAAATGGCCCGAGGCTCGCGCCTGGTACCTCGGCGAGGGCGACGACGCGCGGCCGTCGCTCGCTGCCTGTCGGGCGGCGCTCACCGACCACATGCCCGAGATTGTTCCGGTGTGGGAGCGCATGTGCGCGCTCGCCGGCGACGACGAGGTGGCGCATCGCTATCTCACCGGCTGGGGTCTGCCAGGATTGTTCGCCGGCTGCAGTGTGTCGATCTGGGACCGCGGTGAGCCCCAGCTGACTCGCAACTATGACTTCAATCTCAACTTCTTCACCGGCGTGGTGCAGCGGAACTGTTGGCGCGACCGCACGGTGATCGTCATGAGCGAGGCGGCGTGGGGCGCGCTCGATGGCCTGAACGACCGCGGCCTCGCCACTTGTCTGACATTCGGCGGGCGCCCCGAATACAGCCACGAGGGCTTCGCTATTCCCTTCGTCGTCCGCTACGCCCTCGAGGTTTGCGATACCGTCGCCGAGGCCGCCTCGGTGCTGACGCGGTTGCCGGTCAACCATGTACAGAACGTGGCGCTCCTGAACCGGGCCGGCGATCACCGGGTGGTGTACATGGCGCCGGATCGCGACGCGGTTGTGCGGCGCGTTTCGGTTACCACCAACCACCAGCTTGCGCCCGAATGGCCCGAGCACGATTCGAGGTCCCGCACCGTCGAGCGGGCGGAGCACCTCTTGGCGAAACACGCTGAGCCGAAGATGACCGCCGAGGCGCTGGCCACGGTGTTCTTTTCGCCGCCGCTCTACGTCAATTACGCTGACGGCTTCGGTACGCTCTACACCGCGGTCTACCGGCCGGCCCAGGGCAGCGTGACATTTCGGTGGCCTGATGAGGACTGGGGTTTTTCGTTTGGTGATTTTACCGAAGGCACTAGGCGTGTGCGTTTCCGGGATGGCCAGCCCGCCACGGCGGCGAGGTGAGGACTGGTCCGGCGCGCGCTGCAAACGACAACGCTTTGCGATGAGAACGCTCGCTACGGCCATCTTCGCCACCGTCTCGATCTTGTTGTTTGGGGAATTTGCGCTCGCGGACCACCCAGAGGTCGGCGATAGCTTCGAGGTGCGCGCCGACGACCTGCCGGCGCCTTACGCCAGCGAGAGCGTCTCGAACGCGCCGGCGCGCATCCGCCGTCCCGCCGGCGCCGGGCCCGCGGTGCCCGAGGGCTTCCGCGTCAACGTC
>JAZFVR010000451.1:0-3166 GCA_036447835.1 Alphaproteobacteria bacterium
GAAATCCTTGGATTTTTCCCGTCGGTGGCATCGGCACCATGGCCCGGCGGCGTCACACCGCGCACGGCCGGGGGACATCGGCCGGGGCCATCAAGGCGGAAACATGGTTAACGCGCCGGCCGGGCGACGCCGCGTCGGCGGGCACGGCGAGCGTGTGCTCAGCCATGCGCCGCGAGCACTCCGTCGAGCAGGCGCGCCGCCTTGCGCCGGCCGTCGGCCGCCTTCATCTGCGCGCTGGTCGCGGCGAGCCTGTCGGCTATCGCCTCGTCGGTGAGCACGCGCTCGATGGCGCCGGCGAGGTCGCCGTCGCCCCACGTATAGCGGTCGAGCTTGAGGCCGTGGCCGGTCTCCTGCACCCGCGTCGCATTGTCGTGGCCGTCCCAGCAGTAGGGCATGATGATCGCCGGCTTGCCGAAGTAGAGACACTCGGTGAAGCTGTTGTTGCCGCCGTGGTGGATGACCGCGTCGCACAGCGGGATCACCGAGGGCTGCGGGTACCACCCCTCGATATGCACGTTGTCGGGGATCGCGTCGTAGGCGTCGACGTAGTCGCCGACGTTGACGAGCGCCCGGTAGGGCAGCGTGCCGATCGCCTCGATCACGCGCTTGAGCAGCTCGGTGTCGCCGGCGCCGAGGCTGCCGTAGCTGACGTAGAGGAGCGGCTTGTCGTCGTTGGCCTTGAACGCCGGCACCTCGTAGGCGTCCATCTCGCGCACGCAGCCGTCGAGGTACTGGAACTTCGCGGGATCGAGCGGGTGGCGGCGCCCGAAGCGCACCGGCTCGGGATAGAGCAGCAGATTGAGCCAGGGCGAGGTCTCGAAGAACTGGCCCGGCGGGTAGGGCTCGTGGCCGCATTGGGCGAGGAAGGCATTGAACTGCTCGTGAACCGGCGCCACGACCTCGAGGAAACGCCTGCGATAGCGCTCGAAGCAGGCGTGGTCGGCCTCGCCGCAGCCCGAGAGGTGCGGCGGGATGTCGGGATCCTCGATCTCGTTCTCGCTGCACGAGATGATGCGCACCCACGGCACGCCGCAGCGCTTGGCCGCCGGGAACAGCACCACGTTGTCGACGCAGACGAGGTCGGGCCCGATCGCGGCGAGCGTCTCGGGCAGCTCCTTCTCGGCCCACACCGAGGTGTCGATGATCGCCTCCCAGCACTCCTTGACGTAGTTGTCGATCTGGTCGTAGGGGCTCTTGGCGAAGTTGGGGATGTGGCCGTCGATGAAGTCGGACCAGTACCTGGCCGCCTCCTCCGCCGGCATCGGCTCGGACATATGGACCAAGCGCTCCTCGAAGCCGTACTCGGCGAACACGCCCTCGAAGCCGACGTCGGCGACGAACACGGCCTGGTGGCCGAGGTCGCGGCACGCCTGGGCGATGCCGACCGAATTCAGCGCCGGCCCGAACGCGGCCTCGGGAAAGAAAACGATCGTCTTCTGCTCACTCATCTCGAGTGCCTCCCGCGAATGGTTTTGCCGATGGATAGCGTGTCGCGCCGCCGAGCGCCAGCGGCGCTTCCGCCAAAGCTTCACGGACCGTTAACGGGCTTGCGCCTAGAATTCTCCGTCCGGGGCGTCCCACCGCATCGCGGGCCACGCGGCGCCCCGCGCACCCGGCACCACCGCGCTCCGAGGGAGGCTGTACTGGCCACCAACACGCCATCGATCGACGCGCGAAGAGGCAAAGCGGCCGGGCTGTTGCCGGCCAAGGCGCCGCCCGAGGGTACGTCGACGGACGAGAAAGACGCCCCGACGCGTGAGCGCCGCAAGACCCGACTGCTGCTCGCCTACTGGGAGCGCCTGCGCGGGGCGCGGAAGTTTCCCGCGCTTCCCGACGTCGATCTCGCCGAGATCGACGACCTGTGGCCCCACTGCGTGCTCATCAAGGTGACGGGCGAGAAGCCGTGCCTCGAGTTCGAGTACGTCGGCGAGGCGCTCAGGGAGGGCTACGAACTGCTGCGCAAGGCGGCCATCAGCGGCATGTCTCAGGGCGAAACGGTGGTCGGCAAGATCGTCGCGCTTGCCTACGACGTCCTCGAGAACCGCGCGCCGGCGTCCGACAGCGGCTCGTTTCGCAATCAGTGGTGCGACAAGATCAAGTTCCGCTGCGCCGTCGTGCCGTTGAGCGCCGACCAGCAAAACATCGACTATCTGCTGGGACTCGCCGGCTCGATCCAGGTCGGGAGCGGACCGGTGCCGGGCCTCACGCTTTCGAGCACCTACAAGGCTTGAGCGTCCGCCACCCCGCGTTCGCGCGTGGCCCAAATCAGATCAGGATTCAGATCAAGGTATAGACGATATCGACGCCGTCGTCCCGATGGAGTCGAAGGTGAACGAGGATGCCGTCGTCGTCGTACCACAGCTCGCGCTCGAAATCGCCGGTCACGACGTAGCGCGTCGCGCTCACCTCTCCGCCGCGCGCCGTCACCGTCTCGCGCCCGACCTCCTCGAATTCGACCTCGACCGGCTTGCCCAGCTTGACGCTCAGCAAGGGCGAACCCTTGACCATGTCGCGGTGCCAGAGACTCGACGGCATGATCGTCGCCGGCGCGCTCCACGTCTTTCCGTCGGCCTCGACGTCGATGGTGGTGCCGTTGGCGACGGCGCGCACGACGTGTCGCTTGCCGTTGTCGTTGGTCGTCGATTCCATGGCCATGAGGCGCCCGTCACGCCACTTCTCGTAGCCGTCGAGCTCGAAGCGAAATAGCGTGATGAATGCGAACTTGACCGCGATCCGCACCTGCGTCTCGACCCGCAAGTGGTCCTCGAGGTGGCGGAACCACACCCGGTGCCGGCCGATCTCCTTGCCGCGCCGCATGACCTGATACTCGAGCACGTAACCGTCGGGCACCCGGGCCCAACCCTGGGCGACGACGACGAGCGCAAGCAACAGGCCGAGGCCGAGCGCCGCCCGAAGCCCGCGGCGGACCGGCGCCGCGCTCAGAACAGCGGCACGATCCGGTAGCGGAACAGGGCGTTGTCGACCGTCTGGAAGCTCGCGCTCTTCCATTCCTCGTAGGCCGCCTCGTACGAATCGAAGATCCCGCGCATGTCGAGCTTGCTCGGATCGGCGTACGCGTTGCCGGCAGGATCGACTAGCTCGCCCCCGTAGACCAGGTAAAGCTGCTGCGTGACCCCAGTCATCGCCCCTCGTCAGCCGCGTCGCG
>JAZFVR010000452.1:0-2514 GCA_036447835.1 Alphaproteobacteria bacterium
CACGACGAAGCCATCCACAAGCAGTGGGCGCCGGCGGGCCCGGATGCGCGCGCCGTGTTCGAGGCGCTGGAACAGGTTCGCGTCGAGGCGCTGGGCGCGCGCGATCTCAAGGGCGTCGCCGCCAACCTGCACGCGGCGCTCGATGAACGTTGCCGCGCGGCGGGCTATTCGCGCGTCAACCAGCGCGAGGATGTAACCCTGGCCGATGTCGTCGGGCTGATGAGCCGCGAGCAGCTGATGGGCGAAGATCTGCCGGAGTCCGCGCAGCAGGCGCTCGGCTATTGGCGGACCTGGCTCGAGTCCCGCATCGGGGCCGATTTCAGCGCATTGTCGAAGACCCTGGACGATCAGGAAAGCTTCGCCAAGGTGTTGGACGAGGTGCTGGTTCACCTCAACCTGCTCGATTTCGAGGACGAGGAGGGCGACGAGCAGATCAGCGAGGAAACCCCCGAGGATAGCGAATCCGAGGATTCCGACGAGGAGGGCGATACCTCCGAAATGTCGGATGCGGCGAGCGGCGAGCAGGAGCTCGCCGACGAGGACGACGAAGGCGCCGAGCAGATGGAGGACGACTCCATGGCCGGCGCCGACGAAGAGGATGTTCCCGACTCCGACCGCCGGCGCCGGGACGCCCGGAGCGGCGCCGAACGGATGCAGGTGCGCTACGTCGCCTACACCAGCGAGTTCGACGAGCTGATCGATGCGATGGAGCTGTGCGAGATGGAGGAGCTGACCCGTCTGCGCCACCACCTCGACCAGCAGATGTCCCATTTGCAGGGCATTATCGGCCGCCTCGCCAACCGGCTGCAGCGCCGGCTGATGGCGAAGCAGATGCGGTCGTGGGAATTCGACCTCGACGAGGGGCTGCTCGACGCCGGCCGGCTGGCGCGGGTGGTGGTCAACCCGCTGCACCCGCTGTCCTTCAAGCAGGAGCACGAGACCGAGTTCCGCGATACGGTGGTCTCGCTGCTGATCGACAACTCGGGCTCGATGCGCGGCCGGCCCATCTCCGTGGCGGCGATGAGCGCCGACATCCTGGCGCGCACCCTGGAGCGTTGCGGCGTCAAGGTCGAGATCCTCGGCTTCACCACCCGCGCCTGGAAGGGCGGCCATTCGCGCGAGAAATGGCTCGCCGACGGCAAGCCGGCGGCGCCGGGACGCCTGAACGATCTGCGCCACATCATCTACAAATCGGCCGACATGCCCTACCGCCGCGCGCGCAGGAGCCTGGGGCTCATGCTGCGCGAGGGGCTGCTGAAGGAAAACATCGACGGCGAGGCGCTGCTGTGGGCGCATAACCGCCTGATCCAGCGGCCCGAGCAGCGCCAGATCCTGATGGTGATTTCCGACGGCGCGCCGGTCGACGATTCCACCCTTTCGGTCAACCCCGGCAACTACCTCGAGAACCATCTGCGGGCGGTGATCCAGTGGATCGAGATGCGCTCGCCGGTGGAGCTGACCGCCATCGGCATCGGCCACGACGTGACCCGCTATTACCGCCGCGCGGTGACCATCATGGACGCCGAACAGCTCGGCGGCACCATGATGGAACGGCTGGCCGAACTGTTCGAAGAGGAAGCCGACATGCCCGGCCCGCGCCCGGTGCGCTCGACGCTGCAACGCCGCCTCGCCGGCGGCGCCGCCTGAACCGGCTTCAACCAGCACCGGTTCCCGGCGCAAGGCCGGGACGACAATCGAGTATGTGTCGCAAGACGTCGCGCACCATATACCGTGTCGCTACACCGGCCATCGGAAGGCGGTCAGGGGAACCACGAAGGTGGCGATCAGGCCGGACAGGGGGGCCAGGATCAGCGACGAGGCGAGGCGCAGCGCCGCGAACTGGATGCCCAGAAACGGAATTTCAAACGCGATCACCCGGTGAATGGCGAACACCGACCAGGCGGTGAGGAAGGCGATGAGCTGGGGCAGGCCGACGCCGACTTTCAATAGCGCCAGCGCCAGCGGAAACGCGATCATGCCGCCGGCGGGAACCAGCATGCCGAAGCCGGAGGCAAGCAAAATCCCCTGCCACCCGGACGCCGCGCCGAGCCATTCGCCGACCAGATCGCCGGGGATCAGCTCGGCCAGGAAGGCGGCCATGGGCAGCGCCACCAGGATGCGCGGCGCCATGGTGCCGAGGTAGCCGGCGGCGATGCGCAGACCGCGGCGCACCTCGCCATCCCGGCGCCGGTGAGCGACCCAGGCGAGCCACACCACGCAGCACCACATCAGGATCGGGGTGATGATGACCAGCATCGCCTCAGCCCCCCGCGCCGGGCGCCGGCTTGAGGGTCACCGGGACGTATCTCGCCATCAATCCGGCGAGCACCGGCAGCGCCGCGACGCAGGTGATGCGCAGCAGGGCGAATTCGCCGCCCATGAACGGAATCTCCCAGACCAGCATGCGCTGCACGCCGAGCATCGCCCACGCGGTGATATAGGCCACCAGGGTGCCGCGCGCGGCGCCCGAGGCGTAAAGCGCGACCACGATGGGAAAGCTGGTCAGCGGACCGC
>JAZFVR010000453.1:0-5422 GCA_036447835.1 Alphaproteobacteria bacterium
AACTGCATGCAGCTTCTGCAGGGCGCGCGCATCGAGCGGCGGCCACCGGTTATCCAGGGCGGCTTCGTCATCGCCCAGGCCGCGGAGAAGGCCGGCTCGAGCGGCCTCGACGCGCTCACCAAGGCGCTGCGGAGCGCGCAGTTCAGCACGGTCCTCGGCGACATCGGCCTCGACGAGAAGGGCGACGTGACGGCGCCCGGTTACGTGTTCTACCAGTGGCAGGACGGCAACTACGATAACGCCCAGACCATGTAGGCGGGCGAATCGAACCGCCTCGACTATCGGGCTCCAGCGCCGGCGTCGGGCCCTTTGCCTTGTGCCTCCGATGGCGTCGCGACCGTTCCGATCACGATGCGACGAGGGCGGCGCACGGCGCCGCCCCCGCTCGATCCCGTGTGTCGCTGGGAGACTACTTGCGCTTGCGGCCGCCGGCGCGTTTGCGGCCCAGGCCGATCTTCTTGGCGAAGGCCGAGCGCTGCGCCGCGTAGTTCGGCGCCACCATCGGGTAGTCGGCCGGCAGACCCCACTTGGCGCGGTATTCCTCCGGCGTCAAGTTGTACGTCGTCCTCAGGTGCCGCTTGAGCATCTTGAGTTTCTTGCCGTCTTCAAGGCAGATGATGAATTCGGGCGTGATCGACTTGCGGATCGACACCGCCGGCTTCGTCGGTTCCTGCGCCGCGCCGGCCTCGCCGCTCTTCTGAGTGTTGAGGGTCGTGAATACGGTCTTGATGACTTCCGGTATCTGCGTTCCCGCCAATGCATTATGGCTGACGTATGCAGAAACGATTTGTGCCGTCATCCTCAATATTTGTTCGTGTGGTGTTTTCCCTGATGTGTCCTGTTCCATCGCCACAAATCCTTTCTGGAAACTCTCCCGCAAATTTGGTCGCATGTCTCGGCACGTGTGTCAATAAAAATTCGGATGCCGAGTACTGTTTTCTTGAAATCAAGCACAGCAGACTTTCCGCTCGTGAAAGTGAAAGCCACTACACATACCGTCCTCAATGCTTGGGGAGCACAAATCGATATATCGACGCAAGGCGCATCCGATGCGTTGTGCCGGGCTGGCGTACAACCGCAAGATATGCTACGACGGGGCATCGGATCGCCCAGATTCCGGGAGATGGGCGTCATGCGCGACAGTGTGATCGTCGCCGCCGCCCGCCGGCAGTGTCGCCGCAGGCGGCGCAGTCGTTCGGGCCGCAAGTGGCGCCCGGCGATGCATCGTGCGGCGCTCCGGTCGGGCGCACGCCGGACCCGACGGTAACGCTCAATCAGGAGAGGCAACGCCATGTCCCTCGCCGATGCCGCTTCCACCGACAGCGGCTTCTTCACCCGCCGCCTTGCCGACGCCGACCGCGACATCGAGCAGGCGATCGCGCGCGAGGTTCGCCGCCAGGACGACGGTATCGAGCTCATCGCGTCCGAGAACATCGTCAGCCGCGCCGTGCTCGAGGCGCAGGGCTCGGTACTGACCAACAAGTACGCCGAGGGCTATCCGGGCCGGCGTTACTACGGCGGTTGCGAGTTCGTCGACGACGCCGAGGCGCTCGCCATCGCGCGCGCCAGGAAGCTGTTCGATTGTGCCTACGCCAACGTCCAGCCGCACTCTGGCGCGCAGGCCAACCAGGGCGTGTTCATGGCGCTGGTCAAGCCCGGCGACACGATCCTCGGGCTGGCGCTCGCCGCCGGCGGGCACCTTACCCACGGCGCCGCGCCCAACCAGTCGGGCAAGTGGTTCAACGCCGTGCAATACGGCGTGAGCCGCGACGACGGACGCATCGATTTCGACGAGGTCGCCGGCCTCGCGCGCGAACACCGGCCCAGGCTCATCATCGCCGGCGGCTCGGCCTATCCACGCGTGCTCAACTTCCCGCGCTTCCGCGAGATCGCCGACGAGGTTGGCGCGTATCTCCTGGTCGACATGGCGCATTTCGCCGGTCTCGTCGCCGGCGGCGTCCACCCGAGCCCGCTGCCGCACGCCCATGTGGTGACGACGACGACCCACAAAACGCTCAGGGGTCCGCGCGGCGGCATGATCCTGAGCAACGACGAGGGCCTCGGCAAGAAGATCAATTCGGCGATCTTCCCGGGCCTTCAGGGCGGGCCGCTGATGCATGTGATTGCCGCCAAGGCGGTGGCGCTCGGCGAGGCGCTCGAGCCCGGCTTCATGGCTTACGCCCGGGCCGTGGCCGACAACGCGCACACGCTCGCGGCCATCCTGATCGAGCGCGGCTTCGACATCGTCTCCGGCGGCACCGACACCCACCTGATGCTCGTCGACCTGCGCCCGAAGGGGCTCACCGGCAAGGCGGCCGAGCGCAGCCTCGAGAACGCCGCCATGACCTGCAACAAGAACGCCGTTCCTTTCGATCCCGAGAAGCCGACGGTGACCTCGGGCATCCGTCTCGGCACGCCGGCGGCGACCACGCGCGGGTTCGGCGGCGCCGAATTCCAGCTCGTCGGCGCGCTGATCGGCGACGTGCTCGACGGCCTCAGGGACAACCCCGACGACAATTCGGCGGCCGAGGCGGCGGCGCGGGAAAAGGTGGTCGAACTTTGCCGGCGCTTCCCCATCTATCCCGATCTCGTGTGAGCGGGCGCGGGGCGAGGAAAGAACATGCGTTGTCCGTTTTGCAGTTGCGAGGACACCCAGGTCAAGGATTCGCGTCCCACCGAGGACAACACGGCGATCAGGCGACGCCGCCACTGCGTCGACTGCAGCTCGCGCTTCACCACCTTCGAGCGCGTACAGCTGCGCGATCTCACCGTGCTCAAGTCGAGCGGCGCCCGTGTTCCCTTCGATCGCGACAAGCTCGCCCGCTCGATCACCATCGCGCTGCGCAAGCGGCCGATCGAGCCCGAGCGCATCGAGCGCCTCGTCAACGGCATCCAGCGCCGGCTCGAGAACTCGGGCGAGCCCGAGATTCCGTCGAGCATGATCGGCGAGATCGTGATGGACGCGTTGGCGAGTCTCGACCAGGTCGCCTACGTCCGCTTCGCCTCGGTCTACCGCAACTTCCGCGAGACGAAGGACTTCGAGGACTTCATCGGCAGGCTGAGTGGCGACTCCTCCGACTGACCCCGCCGACGTTCGGCATATGAAGGTCGCCCTCGGCCTCGCCAGGCGGGGGCTGGGATCGGTGGCTCCCAATCCCGCGGTCGGCTGTGTCCTGGTGCGCGAGGGCCGCGTCGTCGGGCGCGGCTGGACCCAGCCGGGCGGGCGGCCCCACGCCGAGGCCGAGGCGCTGGGGCGCGCCGGGAAGGCCGCGCGCGGCGCCACCGCCTACGTCAGCCTCGAGCCCTGCGCCCACCATGGCGAGACACCGCCCTGCGCCGACGCGCTTGCCGGGGCCGGGATCGCCCGCGTCGTCGTCGCCGTCGAGGATCGCGACCCGCAGGTCCGGGGCCGCGGTCTCGCGCGCCTGCGCGACGCCGGCGCCGAGGTCGTCTGCGGCGTCTGCGAAGACGAGGCGGCGGCGCTCAACGCAGGCTTCTTCCTGCGCGTCGGCGAAGGCCGGCCGCTGATCGCCCTCAAGACGGCGACTACCCTCGATGGGCGCATCGCCACCCGGGGAGGCGAGAGCCGCTGGATCACCGGCGAGGCGGCGAGGGCGCGGGCACACGGCCTCAGGGCGAGCCACGACGCCGTCATGGTCGGCATCGGCACGGCGCTCGCCGACGACCCCATGCTCGACTGCCGGCTGCCCGGCCTCGCCCGGCGCTCGCCCCTGCGAATCGTCGTCGACAGCCGGGCGCGCCTGCCGCTGACGAGCCGCCTGGTGAAGACGGCGGGTGAGCCGCCGACCTGGCTCGTCACCCTGCCGGGGGCGGCGGCGAAGCGCCGTGCCGCCTATGGCGAGGCGGGCGTCGAGGTGATCGAGGTCGAAGCCGACGGCGACGGCAATCTCGACCTGGCGGCGGCGGCGCGCACGCTCGGCGATCGCGGCCTCACCCGCGTCCTGGTCGAAGGCGGCGGGCGGCTCGCCGCAGGGCTCTTGCGCGCGCGCCTCGTCGACCGCCTGCTGTGGTTCCGCGCCCCGCGCCTGATCGGCGGCGACGGGCTGCCGGCGGTGGTTGCCTTCGGTGTCGATGCGCTCGCCGAGGCGCCCTCGTACCGGCGCGTTTCAGTCGCCGAGGTCGGCGACGATCTGATGGAAACCTACGTGCGAATGCCGTAGGTTTACGGAATGTTCACCGGCATCGTCACCGACCTCGGCGCCGTCCGCTCGGTCGAGAAGCGCGGCGATTCGCGCTTCCTCGTCGCCACGGGCTACGACATGGAAGGCGTCGCCATCGGCGCCTCGATCGCCTGCTCAGGCGCCTGTCTGACCGTGGTCGACAAGGGGCCCGACTGGTTCGCCACCGACGTGTCGGCCGAGACGCTCGCACGCACCACCCTGGGCGACTGGGGCCCGGGCACGCGGGTCAACCTCGAGCGGCCGCTCAGGGCGGGCGACGAGCTCGGCGGGCATATCGTTCTCGGCCACGTCGACGGCGTCGGTAAAATCGCCGGCCGCGAACCGGTCGGCGATTCGGTGCGGCTCGAGATCGCCGCCCCGGACTCGCTCGCGCGTTTCATCGCCGAGAAGGGCTCGATCGCCGTCGATGGAATCGCGCTCACGGTCAACCGCGTCGCCGGCGCGCGGTTCGAGGTCAACGTCATTCCCCACACGCTCGCCTGCACCACGCTGGGCGCGGCGGCGCTGGGCGCACGCGTGAATCTGGAGGTCGACGTGCTCGCGCGCTATGTTGCCCGCCTGAACGAGAGAGGCGAGCCGTGACGCACGACAAGGACTTTCTGTCGCCGATCGAGGACGTCATCGCCGACGCGCGCAACGGCCGCATGATCATCCTCGTCGACGACGAAGGCCGCGAGAACGAGGGCGATCTGGTGATCCCGGCACAGCTGGCGACTCCCGAGGCGATCAACTTCATGGCCAAGCACGGGCGTGGCCTGATCTGCCTGGCGCTCACCGGCGGGCGCGTCGAGCAGCTCGGCCTGCCGCCCATGAGCGCGCGCAACGAGACCGCCCAGCAGACCGCCTTCACCGTGGCCATCGAGGCGAAGGAAGGCGTCTCGACCGGCATCTCGGCGGCCGACCGGTCGCATACCATCGCCGTCGCCATCGACCCCACCAAGGGGCGCGACGATATCGGCAGCCCGGGGCACGTGTTCCCGCTCATCGCCCGCGACGGCGGCGTGCTCGTGCGGGCCGGGCACACCGAAGCGGCGGTCGACATCGCCCGGCTCGCCGGCCTCAATCCCTCGGGCGTGGTCTGCGAGATCATGAACGACGACGGCACCATGGCGCGCCTGCCCGACCTCGTGAAGTTCGCGCAGTTCCATGGCCTCAAGGTGGCCACCATCGCCGACCTCATCGCTTACCGGCTGCGCTACGACACGGTGGTCGAGCGCACC
>JAZFVR010000454.1:0-4365 GCA_036447835.1 Alphaproteobacteria bacterium
CCGCTCCCTATATTTTTTTGCACTTTCGGACCCGCATTCAGGATTCATGCATTCCCTTTTATCGGACGAAAATGGTGGTTCAGGGTCACGAGCGGCGGCCCGTGGCGGGGCTTCTAAGGGTCTGTTATGGGGTCACCAGCAGACCGTCAGTTTATGAGCACACGCGCGCTACTCCCACGCCGAGAAGTGGCCTTCGCGCCTGAGATGCGTCATCTCGGCGCGCAGGCGGCGCATGAAATCGTGGCGGTCGCCGGTCCAGGGCACCCGGTTGCCCACCGCCACGTCGCAGGTGAACGGCACGGGCACGATCTTGCCCTTGGGCAGCGCCTTGCCGGCGCCGTGCAGGAAGACGGGAACGATGGGGACCTCGGGAAAGCGCTTGGCCAGGTGGACGATCCCCGGCTTGAAGCGGCCGAGACGCTCGGGCTCGCCGCGCGTCCCTTCGGGAAACAGGATCAGGATGTCGCCCTGCGCGAGCGCCGCCGCGCAGCCGCCGAGGGGGTCGCCCTCGCTCACGCGGAACCCGCGGCGCTTGAGCGGCAGCGCCCCCATGACGCTCACCGCGAACCAGTACAGCAGGCGGTTGCGCGCGATGTAATCGACCGCCGCCACCAGCCTGACACGGGGCAGCAGGCGATAGGGGAAGAGCGCCAGCAGGACGATGATGTCGATGTGGCTGTTGTGATTGGCGACGATCACCGCCGGGCCCGATCGCGGCAGGCGCTCGCCGTGACGCAGGTTGAGGCCGAGGAGGACCAGCGCGACGGGCCGCACGAAGAGCCAGAACCACAGCCAGCGTAATACCCGCTTCATCGTCAAACCCGGTAGTGGAGCTGATAGACGAAGTGAAAGAACAGTGGCGCGGCGAACACCAGGCTGTCGACGCGGTCGAGAACGCCGCCGTGTCCGGGCAGCAGGGTGCTGCTGTCCTTGACGCCAAGATCGCGCTTCACCGCGGAGAGCGTGGCGTCGCCGGCGCAGCCGGCGAGGGCGATGAGCACGCCGGCGACGGCGCCCTCCAAACGGTCGAGCGGCGTCAGCCACGGCGCCAGCGCGGCGGCGAGGATCACGGTCGTCGCGAAGCCGCCGATCAGCCCCTCCCACGTCTTGTTGGGGCTCACTCGGGGAAGCAGCCGGCGGCGCCCCAGCGTCTTGCCGACGACGTATTGCACGACGTCGCCGAACTGGGCGAGAAAGACCAGGTAGATCAGCAGCCCGGCGGCCCCCCCGGCGGGATTGCCCGCATCGGGGAGGGCGGCGAGAAGGCCCATATGCCCGAGCGCGAAGACGGTGATCAGCACCCCCCAGCTGAGCGTTCCCGCGGCGCGCACGAACCCCCGGGTCTCGCCGGCGACGATCATGCCGACGGAGAAGACGACGAGCACGTAGAGCGGGACCGAAACGAAGACCAGATCGTAGCGCCCGAGCGCGATCCACGCATACTGCAGCGGAATCGCCAGATAGGCCCACAGCAGGAGCGGGCGGTCGACGCGCCGCGTGGGAACGAGCGACAGGTACTCCCTGAGCGCGAGGAAGCTGATCGCGGCGAGGAAGACCAGCGACAGCATGCGGCTGAACGCCACGGCGACCGAGAACGTCGCCACCATGACCCACCACGAGCGCAGGCGCGGCGCCAGCTCGTCGAGGCCGTTGGCGGGCGCCAGCCGGTTGATGGCGACGACGCCGAGCGTGGCGACCACGAGCAGCGCGACGATGCCCGCGAGCGCGGCTTCGGAATGCGGTGTCAGCAGCGGGAACATGGTCACGAGACCTGCCTGACCGCCTGGCTCATGCGCCGCGCGATGGTCAGCGCCGAGAGCGCCGACACGCCCGCGAGCACGGCGTCGAGCCACGCGCCCGGCGCCACTCCGAGGCCGAGCGCCAGCGCGACTGCGCCGAACACGACGCCGCGGGGCTTCTTTCCCAGCGGGCCGTCCTGGCGCCGGCTGGCGCCGATCACCAGCGCGGTGACGCCGGTCATCTCGACGACGATGCCGAGCATCACCGCCGGCACCACGAGCCACGGCGATACCCCGGGCACGGCGGCGAGCGGCAGGTAGAGCGCGGCGTCGCACAGCGTGTCGGCGATCTCGTTGAGCACCCCGCCCCAGGGCGTCGCCGTGCCGTGCTCGCGCGCGAGCATGCCGTCGATGTGGTTGCACGCGAGCCGCAGCACGAGCACGCAGGGAACGAGCAGCAGCGGCCAGTGCGCCTCGGGCGACCAGGCGACGACGGCGCCGACGGCGAGCGACAGCGCGAGCGCGGCGAGCGTCACCTGGTTGGCGCTCACGTCGGCCCGCGCCAGGGTCCGCGTCACCGGACGGAAGCAGCGCTGGAAGAACGGCTTGCTGTCGAACACGGGGCGTCTCCCGGCGCGCTTCACGCCGCCCGGTCGCGGGCCCGCGCCGGCGGCATGCCGTCGAGCAGGGGCCTGCGGTCGGGCCGGGGAATGAGCTCGGCATAGCGCCCGAGTCGCCGCTCGAAGCGCTGGTGGTAGAACTCGGGCAGGACGTCGGAGCGACCCTCGTGGAAGGCGCGGAACGCGGTGTCCTCGGCGAGCATGAGGCGGATGCGCCTGATCTCGGCGAGCTCCTGGCGCAGATGGAGCGTGCGCACGGCATAGATCGCCTTGACCGCCGGCACCGACCGGGCGAGCAGCCGGCGCGCGAGCATCGCGTTCGAGGTGATCAGCGCGTAAAGGTCGGCGAGGTGCCCGTAATAGCTGAGCGGGTCGTAGTTGGCCAGCACCGACGTGAGATAGGGCTTGTAGTAGAAGGCGAAGGGAAGCGGCCTGACGATTCGCCCCTCGGCGAGGCAACGGTCGAACATCGGCGTTCCGCCGAAGGGGATCGGGATGTTGAGCGCCGGCCAGACCGAGGGCAGACGGCGGATGAACTCCTTGGTGAGCGCCACCGGTTCGTCGCCCGCGTCGGCGTCGGTGCCGAGGATGAAGTTCGCCTGCAGGCCCGAGACGTAGCCGCGAAGCGTGCGGAAGTGGGCAATCACGCGCTCGAGCTTGTCGCGGCCCGATGCCGAGCCGACGCCCGCCTTGTTGCCGTAGCCGCTCCACGATTCGATCCCCGGCGCGACGTAGACGCAGTTGGTGCTTTGCAGGCGGCGCAGGCGCGACTCCTTGAGAACCGCGAGCGAGCTCTCCATCAGGTAGGGATTGCGGCGCCCCTCGGGGACGGTCTCGATCACGTCCATGGTCTCGTCGAAGCGGATCGCGAAGTTGGGGTCGTGATAGATGACGAGCGTTCCGGGGAAGCGCTCGGAGAGAAAGCGCAGGTCGGCGGCAAGGCGTTCCTTCGGCAGGGGCGCGTAGCGGCTGTTCCAGTCGACGCAGAAATCGCAGCTATACGGGCAACCGAGGCTCGCGAGCACGGGAACGAAGCTGGTCAGCGTCGGCCGGCCGCGCGTGAACGCGGACGCCGTGATCTCGGGCAGCCGTTCCTCGACGGTGGGGAGATCGGCGAGCACTCGACCGCTCGCGATTACTGCGGGCACGTCGAAGCGGCGCCGCAGAATGTCGTCGATCAGCGCCTTGTCGCAGTCGTGCACCACGAGGTCGAAGTAGCGCAGGCAATCGCCGGGGAACGACCGCGCGTGCGGACCGCCGATCACGGTCAGCGTTCCCTCGCGCCGGAACAGGGTGGCGAGCGCGTAGGCGAGGGCGCTCGCCTGCGTGAACGAGGCGACGAAGACCACGTCGAGGTCATCGGGGAGCAGACGCCGGGGGTCGTCCTGACCGTAATAGGTGGTGTAGAACACCTCGTGCCCGAGCTCGCGGCACCACACCGCAACGGCCTGCGGGACGATGCCGGCGAACTGCTTCTTGAAGTGCGCGGCGTAGAGCCGATCGGTCGCGCTCGTCGTCACGGCGTCGACGATCAGCTCGACGATGCCGACCCGAAGGCGGCGGCGGGGCGAGGAGGCGCGCGCCTGCCTTGCGCGGAGCGGTTCGTGGGTGGTCATTGCGGTGTCCTTTCCCGGTCGTCCGTGGGCGGAAACGGTTGCCGCCGGGCTCGCCCGGAAACGTCGGTCCGCGGCGCCGGGGTTTGTGCTGCGTCGGCGTCGCGAGACGTGGCCGCCGTGTCTCCGGCGTGTCTCGCGCGCGCCACTCGCATGCTCGACGGGGAGCACGGCGGCGGGGAAATCCAAAATTTCCGGAGTGCCGACATGGCTAGCGCCCCAGGATGTTGCGCAGCTGCCGCTCGCAGATCGGCATGGTCGCGCCAGAGTCGAAAGCCGTCCACACGAACTCCTTTACCGTGCCGCGGTAGGTGGTGGGCGGCTCGCTGCGGTCGCGGTCGAAACGCCACGCCGACGCGGCGTAGCGGCTGGTGATCGTCCAGATCTTCTTCG
>JAZFVR010000455.1:0-4082 GCA_036447835.1 Alphaproteobacteria bacterium
AATTTCGCGGTCGTGAGGGACTTGCCGGGGCATCCTGGGATTCGCGTTGGTTTCGGCCGGTCAATCGATCGAGGATATTCAGATTTGGTTAAGAATTCCCGTCGGCGGCGCGCCGGGAAACGCGGAATCGTTCGGATTTCCGGCCGCACCAGCCATTATCGGCGAGCCATTTGCCGGGGGCGCGGGACGACCACCGGCACAGGCTGTCGCGCCGAGGCGTGGCGGCCGCGGACAGCACGGAGGCGACATGATCGAGCAGTTCCGGCGCCGATCGATCGCGACCCTGACGGCGGCATTGCTGCTGGCGACCGCGGCGTGCGCCGAAAGGGCCGATCGTCCCAAACCGCTCTCCGCGTTGCCGCCACCTCCCACCGAGGACGTCCGCGCTAAGATCGGCGTCGTCGGCGTCGCCGCTGCGGACGAGGCGACGCGGCGCGACTTCCAGAAGCCCCCCGGCAAGGGCAAGGGCGCGGCGATCGGCGCGGCGCAGGGCTTCGGCGGTTCGATCCTCGGTGGCGTGTACGTCGGCGCCTTGACGTACGACCCCCTGGGCCTCGCTCTCGGCACCGCGCTCGGCATCGCCTTCGCCCCGGTGGCGGCGGTCGGGGGCCTCGTGGTCGGCGCCGTCAAGGGCGTGCCCGCGGAAGAGGTCGCGGCGGCCGAGGCGGCGCTCTCGCGCGCGATCGACGAACTCGGGGCCGATCGGGCGCTGCAGCAGCGGGTCTACCGGCTCGTCGGCGAGCACACCGGCCGAGAGGCCGTCATGCTAAACGAGGTCGTGAACGTCGAGCGCGGCGCACCGGTTGCGCACCTCGCCGGCGGAAAGATCGATTCGCTGCTCGCCATCGGCGTGCCGTGGCTCGCTCTCGTCGGCGATGGCAAGATCAACCCGCCGCTCGTTCTCGTCGCGCGGGCGAAAGTGAGCCTGCGTGACGCGGCCGGCGGAACCAGGCTGCATCACACCGAGGTCGAGTTCATCGGCGCCGCCCACACCTTCACCGAATGGGCCGCCGACGACGCGCGCCTCTTCCGTGCCGAGATCGACCGGGCGCTTGGCCGCCTCGCCGAGAGGATCGTCGACGAGGTCTTCCTCCTCTACCTGCCTCCGGGGTGGGGGGTGGCGAAGAAAGTGGACTGAGCCATGGCTTGCACCCGTAACGCTCCCGCACGGCTCGCGCTCGCCGTCGCGCTCGTGCTCGTCGCGGGCTGCGCGCCGCCCCTCGAGATCGCGGGCCTCGGCCCCGAGAGCCCCGAGGTGCGTCGCCGCGGCGCGGGCGGCGAGGCGGCGTTCGTCGAGGTCGACTCGATCAGGCCGACCCTGCGCTGGCAGGTGTTTCCGCGGCCCGAGGACCTCGAAGCCGACGCCGACGGCGTATACGCGCGCCTCGGCGACGTCACCTACGACCTGAAGATCCTGACCGCGGAGCGCCCGATTCGCCAGGTGTATGCGCGTCGCGCGCTGCCCGAGGCGGTGCACACGGTCGAAGAGCCGCTGACGCCCGAGAGCGAATATCTGTGGACGGTACGCGCGCGCTTCGTGCTCGACGACGCGCCGCGAGTCACGCCGTGGGGCATGATCGTCGATCCGCGTTTCAAGAATTTCAATCCGCAGCGGCTTCCGATCCTGCCCAACCCGCACTTCTTCCGTTTCCGCACTCCCTGACGCGTCATTCGCAGGCGCGCAAGGCGGCCATTCGCGCCAGCGTGAATTCGACTGGCCCCGATCCACGCTGTGCGCCGCCCGGGACGCGCCCAGGGACGGCAAGGCCCGCCTCATTCGCATCGCCGCGGAGGTCGACGACGACGGCGTGGCGGGCGATCGTGCGAGCGAGCGCTGGAACGGGCGCCGTCGTGGAGGCCGGTGCCAGGTTGACAGCGCGCGGACGGGGCGCGAAGCTCGGGGCCGAAAAACACCCGAAGCAACGCCGTACGGAGTGACACCATGGGATGGACCGGACGAATCCTGCGCGTCGATCTCACCGCCGGAACCTGCAAGGGCGAGGCGCTCAACCGCGAGTGGGCGGAGCAGTACCTCGGCCAGCGCGGCCTCGCCACCAAGTATCTCATGGAGGCGATGGACCCCGCGGTCGACGCGCTCGATCCCGGCAACGTGCTGATCTTCGCCACCGGACCGCTCACCGGCACCATGGTGCCGACAGCCGGGCGCTATTCGGTGGTCACCAAGGGGGCGCTCACCGGCGCCATCGCGTGCTCGAACTCGGGCGGCAAGTTCGGCGCCGAGCTCAAGTTCGCGGGCTGGGACATGCTCATCATCGAGGGGCGTGCGGCCTCGCCCGTGTACCTCTACATCGAGGACGACCGTGCCGAGATCCTGCCGGCGGGCGATCTGTGGGGCCGCTCGGTGTGGGAGGTCGAGCCGGCGATCAGGGAGCGCCACGGCGACGAGCAGATCCGCATCGCCTCGATCGGCTGCGCCGGCGAGAACCTCGTCCGCTTCGCCTGCGTCATCAACGACATCGACCGCGCCGCCGGGCGCTCGGGCGTCGGCGCGGTGATGGGCTCGAAGAACCTCAAGGCGGTCGCCGCGCGCGGCACCAGGGGAGTCACGGTCCACGACCCCAAGGCGTTCATGGCCGCGGTGGCGGCGTCGCGCGAGAAGCTCGACCCGAGCCCCAACCGCAAGCGCCTCGCCAAGATCGGCACCCACGCCATGCTCGACGTGGTGCAGGCCTACGGCAGCCTGCCGACTCGCAACAACACCGCGGTCCAGTTCGAAGGCGTCGACAAGATCAACGCCGCCGCCGCCCGGGTGCCGCGCGCCAGCGACGGCCAGCCGAACATGATCAAGAACAAGGCGTGCTTTGCTTGCACCATCGGCTGCGGGCGCGTGGCGACGATCGATCCCGAGCACTTCTCGGTCGCCGACGGGCCCCGGTACCGGCACGCCTCGGGCGGCATCGAGTTCGAGAACGCCTACGCGCTCGGGCCGATGGTCGGCATCGACGATCTCGACGCGCTGACCTTCGCCAACTTCGTGTGCAACGAGCACGGCATGGACACCATCTCGTTCGGCGGCACCCTCGCCGCGGCGATGGAGCTCTACGAGACCGGCGCCATCGGCGACAAGGAGACCGGCGGCGTCGCGCTCGAGTTCGGCTCGGCCGAGGCGCTCGTCGCCATGGTGAAGCAGACCGCGCTCGCCGAGGGTTTCGGCAAGGACGTCGGGCTCGGCTCGAAGCGCCTGTGTGAGAAATACGGCCAGCCCGGGCTCGCCATGGTCGCCAAGGGCCAGGAGTTCGCCGGCTATGACGGGCGCGCCATGCAGGGAATGGCGCTCGCCTACGCCACCTCGAACCGCGGCGCGTGCCACCTGCGCGCCAGCCCCTATACCTCGGACTTCGAGACCCTCGAGATCGAGGGCAAGGCCGAGATCGTCAGGACGTCGCAGGACGAGCGCGCCTCGACGTACGATTCGGCGGGCATCTGCATCTTCACCGCAGGCACCATCACGGCCGAGGACGTCGCCGCCATGCTCTCCGCCGCCTGCGGCGGCGACTGGAGCGTCGATCGGCTGTGCGAGATCGGCGAGCGCATCTGGAACCTCGAGCGCCTGTTCAACCTCAAGGCCGGCCTCACCGGCGCCGACGACACGCTGCCCGAGCGCATCCTCAAGGTGCCGGCGCCGAGCGGCACCGCCAAGGGCCGGGTCGCCGAGCTCGGCAAGATGCTGCCCGAGTACTACGAGCTGCGAGGCTGGGACGAAGACGGCGTTCCCCGCAAGCAGACGCTGGTGCGCCTCGGGCTGGCGTGAAGATCGCCGTCAAGCTGATCGCCATCGTCGGCCGGCGCGCCTCGCCGGAAGGCGCCGACGGCGAGACGGTCATCGAGCTGGCGCAAGGCGCGACGCCCGACGACGCGCTCGCCGCCCTCGACCTGCCGCCCGAGGAAACCTATGTGACGCTGGTCAACGGCGAGATGGTGCCGCCCGAGGCGCGCGCCGGCGTCCGCCTCGCCGACAACGACGTCCTCACCGTCTTCCCGCCCCTCAAGGGCGGCTGACGGCGGTCCACGGCGGCTTGCGCTGCGGTCCCCGGCGCTCCTTCGCGAGATCACCGAGCCTC
>JAZFVR010000456.1:0-4666 GCA_036447835.1 Alphaproteobacteria bacterium
ATCCTCGAAGGCATCGAGACGATTTCCGAAGCGGTCGCCGAGCTGCGCGGCGAGCCCGGGCCCGAAAAGCTCGAAGAGATCTGCGACCGCATCACCGCGAACGCGACACAGGCGCTGGAAGCATGCAGCTTCCAGGACATCTCGGGCCAGCGGGTGTCGAAGATCGTGCGTTCGCTGCGCTTCATCGGGGAGCGCGTCGACGCCCTCGCCGATATCTGCGGGCGCGAGGAGATCGAGGCGCTGGGCAAGGATCTGCCCGCCGAGGAGCACGCCCGCGACGGGATCGTGCTCGAGGGCCCGCAGCTCCCCGGCAAGGCGATCTCCCAGCAGGAGATCGACAAGCTGTTCGAGTGACCCGCGCCGCCGTGCGTCTCAGGGCGTTGCGGCCGCGCCGAGAAGCGCGGTGCGGAAGCGGTCCTTGAGGTAGGCGCCGTCGCGCGGCGGCAGCACCAGCGGCAGCGTCTCGGCGCGCACCTTGACGGTGACGAACACCGGCCCCGGCGCCGTCCTGACCTTCACTATCGCCGCATCGAGCTCGGCCGTCTCCGTTACGGTCTCCGCGACCGGCAACCCGGCTCCCGCGGCGACCGCGGCGAGGTCGACGCCCCAGGCCGTGTGCGTCGCCTGCATGCCGGTTTCGCCGTAGCGCTCGTTGTCGAGGACGACGATGGCGAGGTTGCGCGGTGCCTGCGCCGCCACCGTGGCCAGGCTGCCGAGGGCCATGAGCATCTCGCCGTCGCCGGTGATCACGAGCACGCGGCGCGCCGGCTGCGCCAGCGCCAGCCCGAGGCCCACCATCGCCGCGCCGCCCATGGCGCCCCACAGGGGAAAGCTGAGCGCATGGTCGCCCGCCGCGGTGACGTCCCACGCCGGCGCGCCGAGGCCGGCGACGACGAGCGCATCGCCGCGCTCGGCGAGCAGCGCCTTCACCACGTCGCGACGGCGCAGGGAATAACGCTCGCTGCGTGTCGCGTCCATCAGCTACTTATCGAAGGTCTTGACGCCGATGACGTGCTGCGCGATCAGCACCGCGGCCGCCGCCTGGGCGTCGAACGCGGTGCGCGCCGCCGCGGCGACCGTCTCGCCCGCGTCCTCCGCCGCCTCGACCCCGTGCACGATGACGCCGGAAAGCCTCAACACGTCGCCCGCGATCTGTCCCATCGGCAGCTGCCACGGGTTGGTTTCGCCCGACTGCCCACGCATGGTGACGAGCATCAAGAGCGGGAAGCGGCAGGTGCGCGTCAGCGCCAGCATGTTGACGCAGTTGCCGACGCCGCTCGACTGCATCAGGAGCGCCCCGCGCTGGCCGCCGAGCCAGGCGCCGGCGACGAGCGCCACCCCTTCTTCCTCGCTGGTCAGCGGCACCGCCGCCATGCCCGGCTCGGCGCGGCACATCTCGATCAGGCGCGCGTGGCCCGAATCGGGCACGTATCCCACCTGGCGCACGTCGGCCTCGAGCAGCGCGTGGAAGATTTCGTCGGGCCACGTCGGCCCCGGCTCGCTCATTCGCGCCTCCGGCACCTAAGAGCCTGTCCGGGGAATGGACAGGCTCCTAACGCCGGAAATTCCGGCTGCCAATTGGGGCACAGCTTAGTAGGCTGGCGACGCGAAGGTAAGGGGCGATGCGGCAATCGCCATCGGGGGAGCGAGCATGGACGACGACGGGTTCGGACTTTCGCCGTTGCGGGCCGAGGACATGCGCCTGCTCACCGGGCGCGGCCGTTTCACCGGCGACATCGACCTGCCGCGCCAGGCCTATGGGCACGTGCTGCGCTCGCCCCACGCCCACGCCGGGATCGACGCCATGGATACAGGCGCGGCGCGCGCCGCCCCGGGGGTGCTCGCCGTCCTCACCGACGCCGAGGCCGACGGTATCGGCGCGCTGCCTGGCGACGACACGCTCGACCTCGTGGGCCGCGACGGCCGCGCCCCGGTGACCCCGGCCCAACCGGTGCTGGCGGCCAAGCGCGTGCGCTATGTCGGCGAGGCGGTCGCTTTCGTCGTCGCCGAGAGCGCGGCGGCCGCGCGCGACGCCGCCGAGAGCATCGAGGTCGAATACGCGCCGCTGCCGGCGGTCAGCGACACCGCGGCGGCGGTGGCGGCGGATGCGCCGCAGATCTGGCCGGACGCGCCGGGCAACGTGTCGATCGACTGGGAGCACGGCGACCGCGCCGCGACCGAGGCCGCATTCGCCGCCGCCGCGCACGTCACCCGCCTCGACCTCGTCAACAACCGCGTCGCGGGGGCGCCCATGGAGACCGCCGCGCTGCTCGGCGATTACCGGGCGGAGAACGGACGCTACACGCTGTATACGCCGTCGCAAGGGGTGTTCGGGCTGCGCCGCTTCCTCGCGCGCCACGTGCTCGGCGTCCCCGAGCGCAGCATGCGCGTGATCACCCCCGACGTGGGCGGCAGCTTCGGCGTGCGCATCTTCGCGCGGCCCGAGCACGGGCTGGTGCTGTGGGCGGCGCGCCGGACGGGGCGCCCCGTCAAGTGGGTCGCCGACCGCGGCGAGGCCATGGCCGCCGACATGCACGGCCGCGATCACGTCACCCGCGCCGAGCTGGCGCTCGACCGGAACGGGCGCTTCCTCGCGCTCAGGGTTTCCACCGTCGCCGCCCTCGGCGCCTACGTCTCGCCGCGCGCGCGCATCAGCCCGACGCTGGGCTACGCCGAGGGCATCACCGGCGCCTACGCGATTCCGCATTGCCACGCCCGCGTGCGCGCGGTGTTCACCAACACCATGATGACCAACGCCTACCGCGGCGCCGGCCGGCCCGAGGCGATCTACGTCGTCGAGCGGCTCGTCGATACGGCCGCGGCCGAGCTCGGTGTTCCCCCGGTGGAGCTGCGCCGGCGCAACCTCGTGCCCGCCGCGGCCATGCCCTATGCCACGGCGACCGGCGAGGTCTACGACAGCGGCGACTTCGCGCGCAACCTCGACGATGCGCTCGCGCGCGCCGACGCCGCGGGCCATGCCGGCCGGCGCGAGGCCGCGCGGGCGCGCGGGCGGCGGCGCGGTATCGGCGTCGCGACCTACGTCAAGATCAACGGCGGCATGCCGCACGAGATCGCCGATCTCGCCTTCGACGCCGCCGGCGTGGTGACGCTCGCCATCGGCTCGCAGTCGAACGGCCAGGGCCACGAGACCGCCTACGCGCAGATGGTCGCCGCGCGCCTCGGCCTGCCGCTTGCGGAGGTGCGCGTCGTCCAGGGCGACACCGACCGCGTCGCCTACGGCAGGGGGACCGGCGGCTCGAGCGCCATCAGCGTCGGCGGCGCGGCGGTGCACGACGCGGTCGAGAAGATCATCGTGTCGGGCCGGCGCTTCGCCGCCCAGCTGCTCGAGGCCGCCGAGGGCGACATCGACTTCGCGCACGGCCGCTACACCGTCGCGGGCACCGACCGCGGCGTCGCCATGGCCGAGGTGGCGCGCGCCGCATTCGATCCCGGCCCGCTCACCGAAGAGGCCGGCTTCGGCCTCGCCGAGCGCGGCCAGTATGTGGCGAAGGCGCGGACCTACGCCAACGGCTGCCACGTCTGCGAGGTCGAGGTCGACGTCGACACCGGGCACGTCGCGATCATCCGCTACACCGTGGTCGACGACATCGGCCGGGTGCTCAACCCGATGCTCGCCCGCGGCCAGGTCCACGGCGGCCTCGCCCAGGGCATCGGCCAGGCGCTGGCCGAGGCGTGCGTTTACGAGCGCGAATCGGGCCAGCTCCTCAGCGGCTCGTTCATGGACTACTGCATGCCGCGCGCCGGCGACCTGCCGGCCTTCTCGGTGGCGTTCAACGAGATCCCCTGCCCGACCAATCCGCTCGGCGTCAAGGGTGTCGGCGAGGCCGGCATCACCGGCGCGCCGCCCGCGGTGGTCAACGCGGTCGTCGACGCCCTCGCCGAGTTCGGCGTGCGCCACATCGACATGCCGCTGACGCCCGAGCGCGTGTGGCGCGCGATCCGCGCGGGGCAAGGCTGAGTTTCCGCCGAAGCGGGCTAATCCTCCGAAGGCGGCACGGCGCCGCGCTTGCGTTTGACCGCGCCGCGGCGGCGTTTGCCCTCGAGCCGGCGCTCCTTCGACGCCTTCGGCGGCGCGGTCTTGCGGCGCGGGCGCGGCGGCTCGGCCGCCCTGCGCACGAGCGCGACGAGGCGCGCGACGGCGTCGTCGCGGTTCCTTTCCTGGGTGCGGTAGCGCCGCGCGTCGATCACCAGCTCGCCGCCCACGGTCATGCGCCGGCCGGCGAGGCGCACGAGACGCTCGCGCACGCCTTCGGGCAACGACGCCGAGCCGGCGACGTCGAAGCGCAGCTGCACCGCGGTCGCCACCTTGTTGACGTTCTGCCCGCCGGGGCCCGAGGCGCGGACGAAGCGAAGGGAAATCTCGCGCTCGTCGATGGCGAGGCTGCCGGTGACGCGAATCATGGGCCGAGCTTATACCAAGGATCAACGATAGAGACCCATAGAGACGGTTTTCCGTGGTGTTCGGTTAGGCGCGCCCGGCGCGGCGATGCGTGGCATCGCAAGGCGGGGGCAACGACATCCGAAGGCCACGGGAAACCGCCGTCCCGGTGGTGTCCGCGTTGCGCCGGAGGGCGTCAGGAAACCTCGACGATGCCCCGCATCGCCTGCGGCTCCCTTGCCTTTCCGGCGCAACGCGGACACGATC
>JAZFVR010000457.1:0-5490 GCA_036447835.1 Alphaproteobacteria bacterium
TGCTCGTCACGCACGCCGAGGTCGGCGAGGGTGTGGGCGATGCCGAGATCGCGGCGCAGGCCCAGCACCCACGATTTGACCGCGTCGAACGACGGGTCGGCGAGGTCGAGATAGCGCGCCAGCGCGGTCAGCCGCTCCTCGATCGCCGCGCGGTTGAAGTCGAGCACGTAGGGCATGACGACGGCGTTGGTGAGCCCGTGATGGGTGTCGTGCACGGCGCCGATCGGGTGGCTCATGGCGTGGATCGCGCCGAGGCCCTTCTGGAACGCGGTGGCGCCCATGCTCGCCGCCGCCAGCATGTAGGCGCGCGCCGCCAGGTTGGCGCCGTCGGCGACCGCCACCGGCAGCCACTCCTTGACCAGGCGCATGCCCTCGAGCGCGATGCCGTCGGCCATGGGGTGGTAGCCGGGCGCGCAATAGGCCTCGAGGTTGTGGGCGAGGGCGTCCATGCCGGTCCAGGCGGTGATGTTCTTGGGCAGGCCGAGCGTGAGCTCGGGGTCGGAGATGACGATCGCCGGCAGCATGCCGGGGTGGAAGATGATCTTCTTGGTATGCGTCGCCTCGTCGGTGATCACCGAGGCGCGGCCGACCTCGGAGCCAGTGCCGGCGGTCGTCGGCACGGCGACCACCGGGGCCATGCCGGCCGCGTCGACGCGCGTCCACCAGTCGTCGCGGTCCTCGAAGTCCCAGACCGGGCGCGTCTGGCCGACCATCAGCGCGACCGCCTTGGCGGCGTCGAGTGCGCTGCCGCCGCCGAAGGCGACGACGCCGTCGCAGCCCGCGGCCTTATAGGCGGCGACGCCGTCGTCGACGTTTTTTCCGACGGGGTTGCCCTTGATGTCGGCGAACACCGCGGTCGGCAGCCCGGCGGCGTCGTTGGCGGCGACCGCCTCGCGCACCATCGCGAGGTCCCTGAGCCCCGGGTCGGTGACGAGCAGCGGCCGCGTCATGCCGAGCTCGCGGCAGGCGTCGGCGAGTTCGGCGATGCGCCCGGGGCCGAAACGCATGGCGGTGGGGTAGTTCCAGTTGCCGCGCAGGGTCTTGGGGTCGATGTTCATGGTCGCCGCCTCTCAAAGCGCGGTGCGCAGGTGGAACGACTTGGGCCGCGTCAGGTAGTCGTAGCCGAGCCGCGACAACGTGCAGCCGCGGCCCGAGTCCTTGACGCCGACCCAGGCCAGCTCCGGGTCGAGGTAGTCGCAGCGGTTCATGAACCAGGTGCCGGTATCGACCGCGTCGCCGATGGCGATCGCCGCGTCCTCGTCGGTTGTGCAGATGGCGGCGGTGAGCCCGTACTGGCTGTCGTTCATGAGCGCGATCGCCTCGTCGTCGGAGGCCACCTTCATGATGCCGATGGCGGGGCCGAAGGTCTCCTCGCTCATGAGCTGCATCGAGTGATCGACGTCGACGAGCACCTGCGGCGCGATGTAAGGACTCGCCTCCATGTCGGCGCTGAAACGGTCGGTGTCGATCAGCGCCCGCGCGCCTTTTGTGACGGCGTCGTGGACCTGCCAGCGCACCGCGGTGGCGGCGCTGGTGCGCACCATGGGGCCGAGAGTGGTTTCGAGGTCGAGCGGGTCGCCGAGGCGGTACTGCCGGGCGAGATCGACGAAGCCCTCGACGAAGGCGTCGTAGACGTCGGCGTGGGCGTAGATGCGCTCGATCGCGCAGCACGACTGGCCGGCGTTGAAGAAGGCGCCGTCGGCGAGCGTCTCGACCGCGTGGTCGAGATTGGCGTCGGCCCGCACATAGGCCGGATCCTTGCCGCCGAGCTCGAGGCCGGTGGCGATGAAGCGCTCGCTCGCGGCGCGCTGGACGGCGTGTCCGCCGGCGACCGAGCCGGTAAAGGCGGCGAACGCGACGCGCGGGTCCTTGACCGCGCGCTCGACATTGCCGTGGCTCAGATGCAAGTACTGGAACACGCCTTCGGGCACGCCGCCGGCGGCGAACGCCTCGGCGAAGCGCTCGGCGCACAACGGCGTCTGCGCCGAATGCTTGAGCACCACGGCGTTGCCCGCCATCAGCGCCGGCACGATCGAGTTGACCGCGGTGAGATAGGGGTAGTTCCACGGCGCCACCACCAGCACCACGCCGAGCGGCTCGCGCCGGATGAAGCGGCGGAAGCCCTCCTTTGGCCCAACGTCGATGTCGGCGAGCGCGGCCTCGGCGGCGTCGATCATGTAGCGCGCGCGCTCCTCGAAGCCGTTCACCTCGAACGGCGAATAGGCGATGGGGCGGCCCATCTGCCAGCTGATCTCGGTGGCGATGTCGTTCTTGTTGGCGACGAAGGCGTCGACGGCGCGGGTGAGCATCGCCGCGCGCTCGCCGAGCGGCGTGCGCCTCCATTCCTTCTGCGCGGCCTCCGCCCGGGCGAGCGTAGCATCGACCTCCTCGGCGCTCGCCAACGGGCGTTCGACGAAGACGCTGCCGTCAACGGGACTTATCGTCCTGAGCGAATCCGTCATGGTTGTCCTCCATTTCTTTCAGGTTGCCCTGACGCGTCACGGCGGCCGCGCGGGGCCGCGGCGTTGCGCCCGGCGCCGTTTCGTTGGGTGGCGTCGTTCAGGCGCGCTCGAAGTTCCGCACCACTTCCCAGTCGGTGACGCGCCGGTCGTATTCGAGCTGCTCCCAGCGCCCGGTGTGGAGATAGTGTTCGATCACCTCGTCACCGAAAGCCTTGCGCAGAACCGCCGAGCGATCAAGCAATTCCAGCGCCTCGCGCAGGGTCTTGGGCACCTCGCGGATGTCCTCGCTGGTATAGGCGTCGCCCTCGAAGATGGGCTCGGGCTCGAGCTCCTCCTCGATGCCGTGGAGGCCTGCGGCGAGCGTCGCGGCGAAGGCGAGATAGGGGTTCACGTCGCCGCCGGGGATGCGGCACTCGACGCGGGTGCCGGCGCCGGGGCCGAGGATACGGAAGCCTGCGGTGCGGTTGTCGCGGCTCCACACCGCCTTGGTCGGCGCGAACGAGCCCGCCTGGAAGCGCTTGTAGGAGTTGATGTAAGGCGCCAGGAAATACGTCATCTCGCGGGCCAGCGTGACCTGTCCGGCGAGGTAGTGGCGAAACAGCTTGGACATGCCCAAGGGCTGCGATTCGTCGTAGAACAGGGGCTTGTCGCTCTTGGCGTCCCACAGCGACGAATGCAGGTGGCAGCTGTTGCCGGCGAGGTCGTAGCGCCACTTGGCCATGAAGCTGACCGCCTTGCCCTGGCTGTGCGCGATCTCCTTGGCGCCGTTCTTGTAGATGGTGTGGCGGTCGGCCATCTCGAGCGCCTCGGCGTAACGCAGGTTGATCTCCTCCTGGCCGGGGCCCCATTCGCCCTTCGAGAACTCGACCTCGATGCCGGCGCCGTCCATGCCGTTGCGGATGGCGCGGATCAGCTCCTCCTCTTTCGAGGTCTGGAAGATGTGGTAGTCCTCGTTGTACCAGCCCGCGGTTTCGAGGTTCTTGTAATCCTTGGCCCGCGCCGATTCGTAGGACTCGTTGAACACGTAGAGCTCGAGCTCGGAGCCCATCTTGGCCACGAAGCCCATCTCGCGTACGCGCGCCAACTGGCGCTTGAGAATGCTGCGCGGCGCGTGTGGCACCTCGTTGCCGTGGTGGTCGACGCAGTCGCCGAGCACCAGCGCCGTCGCCGGCAGCCAGGGGATGCGGCGCAGGGTGGCGAGGTCGGAGTGGACGGCGAAGTCGCCGTAGCCGAGGTTCCACGACGCCGCTTCGTAGCCCGGCACCGGCTCCATGTCCATGTCCACCGTGAGCAGGTAATCGCAGGCGTGCAGCTCCTTGACGCCGTGCTCGATGAAATAGTGCCCGGTGACGCGCTTGCCGATCAGGCGCCCCTGCATGTCGGGGAAGCAGACGAGCACGGTGTCGATCTCGCCCGATTTGACGAGGCCCTGCAGGGTCTTGATGTCGAGATTGCCGCTCATGTGACGTCCCTGTCCTCAGTCAAATTCGAGTCTTCAGGTCAATTTCGAGTCTTCAACGCGGTGCAGGCGATGACGCCCGGCGGAGCGATTCCGCCGGGCGCCGAAGACGCAGCCGGAACCGGCTCTAAATGCCGTGCTTCTCGCGTTCGCGAACCGCGAACTCCTCCTCCGGCGAGTAGACCAGCGTCTTGCGACCGTAGAGGCCGAAGTAGAGCAGCCACAGCGCATACCAGATCGCACAGCCATACATGCCGAGCCGGTAATCCGGGTTGAGCAACAGGAACAACAGCGTGACGACGGCGATGACGAGCGCGATCCACGCGCCGGGCACGCCGGTCGGGCTTACATACGGCCGCTCGATGTTGGGCAGCTTCTTGCGCAGCTGGATGAACGCCAGCATTTGCAGCGCATATGAGATCAGCGCACCGAACACCGCCATGTTGAGGAGCACCGCGCCGACCGGAGCGCCGCCGAACCAGCGGTCGCCGTAGTGAATGATCAGTGCGACCACATAACCGAGGACGGCGCCGACGATGAGCGCGATGTGCGGTGTCTTGCGTTCGCCGTGGGTGTACGACAGCCAGTGCGGGAAATAGCCGGCGCGCGACAGCGCGAAGATGTTGCGGCCGTATGCATAGATGATCGTGTGGATGCTCGCGATCAGCCCCGCCACCGCGATCAGTGCCAGGAACTTGGTGCCGATGCCGGCGCCGAGGATCGTCTGGAAGCCGAGGAACAGCGGGTTGTCGGAGACGCCGACGACGGCCGCCCCTGGTGCGATGCCGGCGTTGAGGAACAGGATCAGGAAGCCGGTGACGATCAGCGTCAACAGCCCCAGCATGATGCCCTTCGGCATGTCCTTCTTGGGATCGTGTGATTCCTCGGCCGCCAGCGGCAGTTCCTCGATCGCCAGGTAGAAGAAGATGGCGAAGGGCAGTGCCAGGGCGATGCCCGAGAGACCCTTGGGCAGGAACCTGCTGTTGCCCGGCTCCGGATCGATGTTGAGCGCCATGTCCCAGCTGAAGTGCGGGATGGCGCCGATATAGAAGATGACCAGAATCGCCAGGGCGACGCAGGTGAAGAATAGCGCGAGCTTGAACGTGATATCGGCGCCCCAGACGTTGAGGCCGACGAAGACGACGTAGGCCACGGCCCACCATATGGGGTCGAAGGCTTCGGGCGTGCCGAAGATCGCCCCCAGGTAGCCGCCCAGGACGACGACTATCACCGCCGGCCTCAGGACGTACTCGATGTTTGCGCTCAGCCCGGTGAGGAACCCGACCCAGGGCCCCATCGCCGATCGGCCGAAGGAATAGGCGCCGCCCGTGTGGGGTAGCGCGGGCGACATCTCGGCGATGCTGTAGCATATGCAGATGTACATGACCGTGGCGACGATCGCGGCCAGGAACAGGCCGCCGAAGCCGCCGGCGTCGAGACCGAGGTTCCAGCCGAAGAAGTTGCCCGAGATAACCGCGCCCACGCCGAGCGCCCAGAGCGACCACACGCGGGCATGCCGCCTCAGCGCGCGTTTCTCGAAGTACTCCACGTCGACCGTGTTGTATTCGA
>JAZFVR010000458.1:0-2361 GCA_036447835.1 Alphaproteobacteria bacterium
AGGCCTTATCGGCTCTGAGGTGTTGTGGCGGACGGCAATTTTCCTTCCGGTCCTCCTCATCGGCGTTAGCCTCGGCGCCCGCCAATTCTTGGGCGCCACACCCGAGGCATTACGCACGGTCGCTCTAATACTGCTGATTGCGCTCTCGGTTGCCCTTTTTGCTCGAGCTGTCATTTTGTAAGGCCGCAAAGGCCGGCACCTCTGCCTCCGCCGCGAGGAATGGCGGGTGTGCCACACCGCTCTCGAGCGCGCACATCGGGTCCATCGCGCGGGTACCTTCCTCCACTGGTGATCCGCGTCTTCGGGGCGCACTGTCCGGTATTGGCTACAGGCGGAAGTGCTTACATGCGCGCATTTGCGACCGGTGTTGGCTCTAAAGCCGACATCGGCGCCCCGCCGCTGACCCAACTCTCGTTTATGAGCCCACAGCCTAGTCGCGGTAGCTCGGATCGTCGCGGTCGAGCTGGCGGATGAGCGCGGCCCACGCCGGCTTCTCGACGTTGGCGCCTTGCTCGAACTGGCGCGCCGCGTGCTCGCAGACCGCTGCGGAGGGATAGACGAGATCGGCGCCCGAGCGCATGGCGTCGATCTGGATCTTGCACGACTGCTCGAGGTTGAACATGGTGAGGAACGCGTCGCCGACGCTCGGGCCCACCGTCAACAGGCCGTGGTTGCGCAGCACCATGGCGTTCTTGTCGCCGAGGTCGGCGACGAGGCGCTGGCGCTCGTCCAAGTCGCAGGCGATGCCCTCGTAGTCGTGATAGGCGATGCGGTCGTGGAACTGCATGGCGTGCTGCGAGATCGGCAGGAGCCCGCAGGCGAGCGTCGAAACTGCGACGCCGGCGCGCGTGTGGGTATGCAGCGCGCATTGAACGTCCGCCCGGCCGTCGAGAACCGCGCTGTGGATCACGTAGCCCGCCCGGTTGACCGGCCATTCGCCGTCGCCGACCACGTTGCCCTCGCGGTCGACCTCGACCAGGTTCGATGCTGTGATCTCGTCGAACATCAGCCCGTAGGGGTTGAACAGGAAGTGGCCGTCGGGCCCGGGCAGGCGCGCCGAGACGTGGGTATAGATGAGGTCGCTCATGGCGTAGCGGTGCATGAGCCGGTAGCAGGCCGCGAGCTGCACCCTGATCTGGCGCTCCTCCGCCTCGTAGACGGCGGGGCGCTTGCGGGCGGTGGAAGCGGCGCGCGACGTCATCTCGGTCCTCCGATCGATGCTGTGCGCAGCCAGCATGGCCCGGCCCGCGCCGCCGGTCAACCACGCGAAATACTCCTTGAAGCGCCGCCCCGGCGGACACAGATGCAAGGTGACCAGGGCAACCGCTTGCCGGACCGAACCATGCGCGCAGCGGGCGCGGCCCAACCCCGCGCCGATCACACCATCGACCAGCAGTGGCAGCGCTACGGCGCCGAAGATCACGCGATCTGGCGCGAGCTCTTCGCCCGCCAGCAGGGGATCCTCGTCGACCGTGCCGCGCCTGAGTTCCTCGCCGGGCTCGCCGGCCTCGGCATCGCCGCCGACGGCATCCCCGAATTCGAGCGCCTGAGCGACGTCCTCGACCGCGCCACCGGCTGGCGCATCGTCGCCGTTCCCGGCCTCATCCCCGACGACGTCTTCTTCGGGCACCTGGCGAGCCGCCGCTTTCCGGCGACCAACTGGATTCGTCGCCGCGAGCAGATGGACTACCTCCAGGAGCCCGACGTCTTCCACGACCTCTACGGCCACGTGCCGCTCCTGTTGAACCCGGTGTTCGCCGATTACCTGCAGGCCTACGGCCGCGGCGGGCTCAAGGCGCTCGGGCTCGGCGCGCTCCACAACCTGGCGCGGCTCTACTGGTACACGGTCGAGTTCGGCCTCGTGAAGACGCCGCGGGGCCTGCGCATCTATGGCTCGGGCATCGTCTCGTCGAAGGGCGAATCGATCTACTGCCTCGAGGACGCCAAGCCCAACCGCGTCGCCTTCGACCTCATGCGCATCATGCGCACCAACTACCGCATCGACGACTTCCAGGAGTGCTACTTCGTCATCGACTCCTACGAGCAGCTGTTCGAGGCGACGCGGCCCGACTTCACCCCCTACTACGCCGAGCTCGAGAGCCTCGGCGACATCGCCCCCGGCGAACTCGTTCCCGAGGACCGCCTCGTCCCCCTCAACCCGCCGCGCGACTGAGCGGCAGCGGCCGCTCGCGGTCGATGGCCTCGTTGTCGGCGACGAGGTTGCGTGCGCGCTGCATCTGCAGCGACGGCGCCCGCGGCCTTCCTGGCCCGCTGCGCGCCTGCCCCCGCTGCGACAAGCTCTACTGGCCCGGCGGCCACGTGCGGCGCATTGCGCGACCGGTTCGAGGCGTGGGCCAGGGC
>JAZFVR010000459.1:0-4544 GCA_036447835.1 Alphaproteobacteria bacterium
AACGCGCGCCTCGAGAGCATCGCGGACGGCGATGCGTTACGCGGTTCGGTCGCGGTCTCGGGCGTACCGGCCTCGCTCGACGTCGTGTTCGCCGAGGCCCAGGAAAGCCTGGAGCTTCCCTTCGACATCACGCTCCCCGACTGACGCGACCGAACGCACGACGGCGTAACTGAACGCACGACCGAACAGCCGACCGAACACGGCTTCCTCTTCCCTTCCGTCCCGGGCCGTGGCACAAAGGCGTCACCTCGTTGACGTATTGCGGTCGGGCCCCTGTGACCATCCCCGTCGTTCCCGGCATCGCGGCGCTCGCCGCCGACTACGACGCCCTGATCCTCGATCTCTGGGGCGTCGTCCACGACGGCGTCGCGCCCTACCCCGGCGTGCTCGACTGCCTGGCGCGGCTGCGTGATGCGGGCAAGCGCGTGGTGATCCTCTCGAACGCGCCGCGCCGCGCGCCATGCGCCGTGGCGGTGCTGCGCGACATGGGCATCGACGACGCGCTCTACGACCGGCTCGTGACTTCGGGCGACGCCACGCGCGCGGCGTTCGAATCGGCCGACGACCCGTGGTACGCAGGCCTCGGGCGGCGCTACCTGTTCCTCGGCCGGCCGGCCGACGCCGACCTCCTCGACGGTCTCGGCTACGAAGCGGTCGACGACGTGGCAGAGGCCGATTTCGTGCTCAACACGGGCCTTGTGCGCCGGCCCGGCGGGGCCAAGGGCGAGGTCGAGGACTACGAAGGCGTGCTGCGCGCCGCCGCCGGGCGCCGGCTCCCCATGGCCTGCGCCAACCCCGACCTGGTCGCCCTTCGCGGGGGCGTGCGCGAGGCCTGCGCCGGGGCGCTCGCCGCGGCCTACACCGGGCTCGGCGGCGAGGTCGCTTACCAGGGCAAGCCGTACCCGCTGGTCTACGAGCTGTGCTTCGCCGCGCTTCCCGGCGTCGCGCGCCGGCGCGTGCTCGCGGTCGGCGACGCGCTCGCCACCGATATCGCCGGGGCCGCGGCCGCGGGCATCGATTCGCTGCTGGTCACCGGCGGCCTCCTCGCCGACGCCTGGGGCGTCGCCCGCGAGAGTGCGCCCGACGCCGCCCGCCTCGCCGCCGCCTGCGCCGATGCCGGCGTCACCCCCACCGCGGCTGCGCCCACCTTCGTCTGGTAGTGCCCGAGTAGCGCCTCTGTCGCGCCCCGGTCGGCGGGGGATTGACTCGCGGATGTTCTCACGCTAGAACAAAAAGCGAACAAACAAAAGCGCCGCGAACGTGGATGGACATGTCGAAGCGACCCAAAGCCGTCTCTCTCGCCGCCTTGCGCGCCCGCATCCGCGCCCTCGAGACCGCTCCTGCCGGTCCGGGGGAAGCGGAGGCGGTGGCGTTCGGCGCCGCCGCGATCGATGCGGCACTGCCCTGGGGCGGGCTGCCGCGGGCCGCGCTGCACGAGGTCGTCGCCGCCGCGCCGGGCGAAGCCGCCGCCGCGGGCTTCTGCGCCGCGCTTTTGGCGCGCCTCGCCGAGGGCCGCGGGCCGGCGTTGTGGTGTCTCGCGCGCGGCGACCTTCACGGCCCCGGTCTCGGCGCCTTCGGCCTCGCGCCCGACCGCCTCATCGTCGTTCGCGCGCGCCGGCCCGTCGAGGTGCTGTGGGCGATGGAGGAAGGGTTGCGCTCGGGCCGCCTCGGCGCGGTGCTCGGCGAGGCGCGCGCGGTCGACCTTACCGCCGGCCGCCGCCTGCAGCTCGCGGCGAAGGCGGGCGGGACGCCGTGCCTGGCGCTGCTTGCGCCCGCCGCCGGCCGCGCCCCCGGCGCCGCGCTCACCCGCTGGCGCGTCGCCGCCGCGCCGAGTGCGCCCGAGGATGGCCTCCCCGGCCTCGGGCGCGCGCGTTGGCGGGTCGAGCTCCTGCGCTGCCGCGGCGGCGCCCCGTGCACATGGCTTGTGGAATGGAACGATGAAGCGCGTCGTTTCGCTGTGGTTTCCGTACTGGCCGAGCGAGCGCCTGGCGCGGCGGTCCCCGCCCGCCGCCGCGCCGGCTGATGCCGGAGCCGGTTCCGGCGCCGCCGCTGGTACCTCCCTCGGGACCGGCTCCGGGCCTTTTGCGCTCGCCGCCGCCGGCCAGGGCGGCGTGCGCGTGACCGCGGTGAGCCGCGAGGCCGCGGCCCTCGGCCTGGTGCCCGGCATGACGCTCGCCGACGCCCGCGCGCTCCAGCCCGGTCTCGCCGTCGTCGCGGCCGACCCGGCGGCCGACGCCGGCGGGCTCGCGGCGCTCGCCGACTGGTGCATCCGCTTCACGCCTTTCGTCGCACTCGACGGCGACGACGGCCTGGTGCTCGACGTCTCGGGCTGCGCCCGCCTCCACGGCGGTGAGGCGGCGCTGCTCGCGCGCGTTGTCGGCGCCGTGCGCCGGCTCGGCCTCACCGTGCATGGGGCGCTCGCCGATACCCCGGGGGCGGCGTGGGCGGCGGCGCGCTTCATGTCCGAAGCCGCGGGGGAGGGCGGCGCGCTGGTGCCCCCGGGCGCCGCGTGCGACGCGCTCGGCCCCCTGCCGGTCGCCGCGCTGCGCCTTCCCGCCGACACCGCGGGCGCGCTCGAGCGCCTCGGCCTGCGCCGCGTCGCCGATGTCATGGCGCTGCCGCGCGCGCCCCTGGCCGCGCGTTTCGGCGCGATCGTCGGCCGCCGCATCGACCGGGCGCTGGGGCGCGAGGCCGAGGCGATCTCGCCGCGCCGGCCGCCGCCGCCTTACGCCGCGCGCCGCGTCTTCGCCGAGCCGCTCATCGACCACGCCGGCGTCGTCGCCGCCGTCGCCGACCTCGTCGCCGAGCTGTGCCGCCGGCTCGAAGGCGAAGGCCGGGGCCTGCGCCGGCTCGAGCTCGCGCTCTACCGCGTCGACGGCGTGCGCCGCGCGCTCACGGTCGGCGCCGCGCGCCCCACCCGCGATCCCGCGCATCTCGAGCGCCTGCTCGCGGTGCGTCTCGAGGCGCTCGACCTCGGCTTCGGCGTCGAGGTGGCGTGCGTGGCGGCGCTCGTCACCGAGCCGCTGGCGGCGGCGCAGACGTCTTTCGTATCCGGGGATGCGGCCGAGGCTGGCGATCTCGCCGCCGTAATCGACTGCCTCGTGGGCCGGCTCGGACCGACGGGCGTGGTGCGCCTGGCGCCGCGCGAGAGTCACGTGCCCGAGCGCGCCGTCGTCGCCGTGCCCGCGATGGCGCCGCCCGCGGGCCGCCCGTGGCGTGCCGAGGTGGCGCGCCCGCTTCGCCTGTTCCCCCGGCCCGAGCGCATCGAGGCGGTGGCCATGGTGCCCGACGCTCCGCCGCTGCTGTTCCGCTGGCGCGGTCGTGCGTATCGGGTGCTGCGCGCCGAAGGCCCCGAACGCCTCGCCGCCGAGTGGTGGCGGGCGCCGCTCGGCCGCGCCTGCGACGCCGCCGACTACCGCGACTACTACCGCATCGAGGACGCCGCCGGCGCGCGCTTCTGGCTCTACCGCCGCGGTCCCTACGACGCGGACGGCCAAGCGTGCTGGTACCTGCACGGGGTGTTCGCGTGAGAAAAGAAATGATTGCATATTGCATGCGGAATGCTATCATCCTGTACCGACTTGGATTGACCTTTCGGAGGTGAGCCATGGCCAGCGTCACGATCCGCAATCTCGACGACGATGTGGTCGCCGCCCTCAAGCGGCGGGCCAAGGCGAACAACCGCTCGCTCGAGGCCGAGCTCAGGGTGATTCTGGACCGCGATGTGCGCGGACAGACCGCGGAGGATTTTCTCGCCCTGGCCGACCGCATCGCGGCGATGACGCCCAAGGACCGACCCCAGACCGACAGCGTGGAGCTGTTGCGTGAGGATCGCTGGCGGTGAGCCTCGTCGTCGATGCCAGCGTTGCCGTGAAGTGGTTCATTCAAGAGCCCTTGCGGGCGCAAGCCCGACGCCTCGTGGAGCGCCATGAGACCCTCTATGCACCGGATCTTCTTTTTGCGGAAGTTGCAAATGCCGCATGGAAACTGGCACTGCGGAACCAAATCGACCGTGGTCAGGCTCTCGCCATGATCGTGGCGGTCGGCGACCCGTTCGCGCGGGTGTTCCCGTCTTTCCTGCTTCGCGAACGGGCGCTGGACATCGCGCTCGCCCTCGAGCATCCGGTCTACGACTGTTTGTACCTCGCCTGCGCCGAGGCCGCCGGGGCCGTGCTGGTGACCGCCGATGCACGGTTCTGCGAAGCGGTCGCCGCCGGACCCTACGCCGGGCTTGTCCGCCACCTGTCGGAGACTGTTGCCTGAGATGACCACCACGCCCGCCTACGCCGAGCTGCAGGTGACCTCGAACTTCAGCTTCCTGCGCGGCGCCTCGCACGCGGAAGAGCTCGTCGGGGCGGCCGCCGCGCTCGGGCTCTCGGCGATCGCCATCTGTGACCGCAACACGCTCGCCGGGGTGGTGCGCGCCCACGTCGCCGCGCGCGAGACCGGCATGCGTCTCGTCGTCGGCGCGCGTCTCGACTTCGATTGCGGCGCCAGCGTGCTGTGCTTCCCCACCGACCGCACGGCTTACGGCCGGCTGTCGC
>JAZFVR010000460.1:0-3322 GCA_036447835.1 Alphaproteobacteria bacterium
GCCGATGAGAGGCGGCGACGTGCTCGTCAGCGGCGAGGTCGAGCGGCCCGAAGCACCGATCGTCAAGATCGCGTTCCGCGTGCGCAAGATCGACGACAGGTTCAAGATCCTCGACGTCATGGTCGAGGGCATCAGCCTGCTCGTCACCCAGCGCTCGGAATTCGCGGCTGTCATCCAGCGCGAGGGGATGGACGGCTTCCTCGAGCGCATCGGCAAGGTCGCGCACAGGGATTCCTCCGGCCTCTGACGCCGATCGACGCGCGCTGCGGTTACCGGCGGCGTCAGCGCCGATCCGGCAGGGGCGGCTTGCAGACCCGCCCTTTTCCCTTTGATGGCGCGGATTTCGCGTATCATCGCACACAGCGGTCCGTCGGGCACCGGGAGGGCCACCGCCATGTCGCTGCAGTTTCCGCGTGAGGAGTACGCCGCGCGCATCGCCGCAGCGCGCCGCGCGCTCGCCGCCGACGGCCTCGACGCGCTGCTGATCTTCTCGCAGGAGAGCCACTACTACCTCACCGGCTTCGACACCTCGGGCTATGTGTTCTTCCAGTGCGCGGTGCTCACCGCCGACGAGCGGCCGATCACCCTGCTCACGCGCCGGCCCGACCTCGAGCAGGCGCGGCGCACCTCGATCATCGACGATATCCGCCTGTGGTACGACGCCGAAGGCGCGAACCCGGCCGACGACCTCAAGGCGATCCTCGCCGGTTTGGGGCTCGCGGGCGGGCGCGTCGGCATCGAGTTGAGCACCTACGGCCTGACGCCGGCGAACTACGAGAGGGTGCGCCGGGCGCTCGATGGCTGGTGCCGGCTCGAGGACGCCTCGCTCGTCGTCCGCCGCCTGCGCCTCGTCAAGTCGCCGACCGAGATCGCCTATGTGCGCCGCGCCGCCGCGCTCGCCGACGATTCGCTCGACGCCATGCTCGAGGCCGCCGGGCCCGGCGTCTTCGAGGGCGAGGTCAACGCCGCCGGCGTCGCCGCTATCCTACGGGGCGGCGGCGACCTCGCGGTGTCGGGCCCGGTGTTCGGCTCGGGCGAGCGTGCGCTCCTGTGCCGCTCGAGCACCGGCTACACGACGCTCGGCGAGACCGACCAGCTGACCATGGAGTTCGGCGCCGCGTACCGCCGCTATCACGCCTGCCTCATGCTCACCGTCGCCATCGGCGAGAGCGATGCGCGCCAGGCGCGCATGTTCGAGGTGACGCGGGAGGCGCTCGCGGCGATGACCGAGGCGGCGGCGCCGGGCAAGCCCTTGGGCGGCATCGACGACGCCCACCGCCGCGTCTTCGACGCCGCCGGCTACGGCCACGCGCGCATGGCGGCGTGCGGCTACTCGCTCGGCGCCACCTACCGGCCATCGTGGATGGACGTGCCGCCGATGCTCTATTCGGGCAACCCGCTGCCGGCGGAACCCGGGATGGTGCTGTTCATGCACGCGATCCTGGCCGATTCCGAGACCGGCCTCGCCATGTCGCTCGGCCACACGGTTGTCATCACCGGGCAGGGCTGCGATGTGCTGACCCGACACCAATTCGCCTACACGGTGTGCGCCTGAACGCCCGCCGAGCGAACGAGGGGAGCAAATGACGCGCGATACCGATACCGAAACCCGCCCCGAGGACGCGTACCGCCCGCGCTTCGCCGAGATCGCGAGCTTCATGCGCGCGCCGATCGTCGACGACGCGGCCGCGCTCGACGTCGCCATGATCGGCGTGCCCTTCGACCTCGGCGTCACCAACCGCGCCGGCGCCCGCCACGGGCCGCGCCAGGTGCGCGACATGTCGAGCTTCATGCGCGGCGGCCATCACGTGAGCCGCATCGTGCCGGCGGATATCTGCCGCCTCGGCGACCTCGGCGACGTGCCGATCAACCCGTTCAGCATCGAGCGTAGCCTCGCCGGGATCGAGGCGTTCTACCGCCGCGTGAACGAAGGCGGCGCGGCGCCCCTTTCGGTCGGCGGCGACCACCTCATAACCCTGCCGATCATGCGCGCCATCGCGGCCGAGCGCCCCGTGGGCATGGTGCACTTCGACGCCCACTGCGACACCGGCGATTCGTTCATGGAAGCCGATTACCACCACGGCGCGCCGTTCCGCCGCGCGGTCGAGGAAGGGCTACTCGATCCCAAGCGCACGATCCAGATCGGCATCCGCGGCTCGCTCTCGGACCTCGACATCTGGAACTTCTCGCACGAGACGGGCATGCGCGTGGTCTACATCGAGGAGTACTTCGAGATCGGGCCGGACGCGGTGATCGCCGAGGCACGCCGCGTGGTCGGCGACGGCCCGGTCTACATCTCGTTCGACGTCGACGGGCTCGATCCCGTCTACGCGCCGGGCACCGGCACGCCCGAGGCCGGCGGCTACTCGATGTTCGAGGCGCAGAAGATGGTGCGCGGCCTGCAGGGCCTCGACATCGTCGGCGGCGACGTGGTCGAGGTGGCGCCGCCTTTCGACCCGTCGGGCAACACCGCGCTCAACGCCGCCACCATCATGTTCGAGATTCTCTGCGTCCTCGCCGACGCGGTGGCGCGGCGCAAGGGCGGAACCTAGCCGCCCCTCACTCCTGCGACGGGTACATGTTGTAGACGATGACCGCGGTCTCGGAGCCGTTGTTCCTGAGGTGGTAGTGGTGGCCGGGGGCGAGGTAGACGGCGTCGTCCGGGCCGAACTCGATAACGCCCTCGTCCCAGGTCAGCGTGAGCATGCCACGGATGCAGTAGTAGGTCTCCTCGACCGGGCCGTACCAGTGCTCGCCGGGCCCGGCGTCGTTGTCGGGCATCGACGACCAGCGGTTGGTCTCGTCGCCGGGCTCGAGCATCGAGACGCCGAGGGTGAGCTCCGAGCCGTGGCGGCCGCGGGTAATCAGGCGTTTGATGCGTACCCTGGTCGGCGCGTCGGCGCGCTCGCGCCAGGGGATGTCGTCGCGGTGGATCTTGGCGGGCTTCGGCGTCGGCTTGGACACGGGCGTTCCCTCGTTCGAGCTGAACCGGAAGCGCCAGCCTAGCCGCTCATCGGGCCCGGTTCCAGTGGCGGCGTTGTCGTCGCTGCGCTACCTTCGTTCGGACCAGGGAGATCGCCATGGAAGCCAAGCGCCTGCGCAACATCGACATCGAGACCGCGCTCGCCGAGGCCGAGCGCGCTTACGCCGCCGCCAATCCGAAGAGCGAGGCGACGTGGCAGGCGGCGTGCCACGCCATGCCCGGCGGCAACACGCGCACGGTGCTGTTCTACCCGCCGTTCCCGCTGACGCTGGCGCGCGGCGAGGGCGCGCGGGTGTGGGACGTCGACGGCCACGAATACGCCGACTTCCTCGGCGAGTA
>JAZFVR010000461.1:0-3021 GCA_036447835.1 Alphaproteobacteria bacterium
TCGGTCCGCGCCGGCGCCGGCGGACACTTCTGGGTGAACGCCACCATCGACGGCGTCAAGGTGCGTTTCGTCGTCGACACGGGCGCGACGACCGTGACGCTGCGGCCCGACGACGCCCTGCGCCTTGGCCTCAACCCGGCGAGCCTCGACTTCAGCGAGGTCTACCGCACGGCCAACGGCATCGTGCGCGGCGCCCCGGTTACGCTGCGCTCGGTGCGCATCGGCGAACTCAGGCGCGAGAACGTGCGCGCGACGGTCAGCGAGGCGCAGATGAGCGTGTCGCTTCTCGGCATGAGTTTCCTCAGCCGCCTGCGCAGCTACGAGTTCAAGGACAACCGCCTCATCATGCGCTGGTAGGCGCGGCCGCCGGCACCTCCCGCCGCCGGCCCGGCCGATCACGGTATTGTCAGCGCTCATAATAGAGTTGCAAATGCGACGCATTTGCATATGTTACCCATTCTCCCTGTGCGGCTTCGATGGGTCGCGAGACGCGTGCCCGAGCGGTCCCGGCACATCGCGTCCAAGACGCCGCCGCAGTGTGGCCGCCCAACGGGCCTTTCGAGCCAGCTGATAAGGAAAGGGTTTGTCGATCACCGTATGCAGGGGTAGAAGTCGCGTCGCCATGAGCGCGTTGTCGAGATTCCTTGGCGCCACCGTCGTCGCCGCCGCGCTGGCGGCCCCGGCGCCCGCCCTCAGCGCCGAGGTCAACGTTTACTCGGCGCGTCAGGAGGTGCTGATCAGGCCGCTCTTCGACGCCTTCGAGGCGGCGACCGGGATCACCGTCAACGTGGTCAGCGGCAAGGCCGACGCGCTGTTGCAAAGGCTTGCGCGCGAGGGCGTCAACAGCCCCGCCGACGTGCTGCTCACGGTCGACGCCGGGCGGCTGGTGCGCGCCAAGCAGGCCGGGCTGTTGCAGGCGGTCTATTCGGACGTGCTCGCCGCCAACGTGCCGGCACAGTACCGCGACCCCGAGAACACGTGGTTCGGGCTGTCGGTGCGCGCGCGGCCGATCGTCTACGCCACGGCTCGCGTCGAGCCGGGCGCGCTTTCGACCTACGAGGCGCTCGCCGGGGCGGCGTGGCGGGGGCGCGTCTGCGTGCGCTCGTCGAACAACATCTACAACCAGTCGCTGCTCGCGGCGATGATCCACCACCTCGGCCCGGAGAAGACCGAGGCGTGGGCCAGGGGGCTGGTGGCGAACTTCGCGCGCAAGCCCCAGGGCGGCGACCGCGACCAGATCCGCGCCGTCGCCGCGGGCGAGTGCGACGTGGCGCTGGTCAACACCTATTACCTCGCGCGGCTGGCGACCTCGAAGCGGGAGGCCGAGCGGGAGGCCGCAGCCCAAGTGGCGATCTTCTGGCCCAACCAGGAGGGCCGCGGCGTCCACGTCAACGTCTCGGGCGCCGGCGTCACCGCGAGCGCGCACAACCGGGAGAACGCGCTGCGCCTGATCGAGTTCCTCTCGGGCGACGTCGCGCAGCGGCTCTACGCCGGGGCGGTCTACGAGTATCCGGTCAAGCCGGGGGTGGCGGCGGCCGAAATCGTCGCCTCGTGGGGACCGTTCAAGGCCGACGCGATCAACCTCTCGGTGCTCGGCGAGAACAACGCCGAGGCCGTGCGCATCGCCGATCGCGCCGGCTGGCGTTAGGGCGACGCGCCGCGCGCTGGCGGCGGCGGGCGTGTGCGGTTAGGATCGCGCCATGTGCGGCCGCTTCACCCTGCGCACCCCCGCCCACCGCCTCGCCGAGGCGTTCGGGGTGCGCAATCTGCCCAACCTCGCCCCCCGCTACAACATCGCGCCGAGCCAGGACGTCGCCGCGGTGCGCCGCGCCGAGGACGGCGACGGGCGCGAACTCGTCCTGCTGCGCTGGGGGCTGGTGCCGTACTGGGCCAAGGACCCGGCGATCGGCAACCGCATGATCAACGCCCGCGCCGAGACGGTGGCCGAGAAGCCGGCGTTCCGCGCCGCCTTCCGCAGGCGCCGCTGCCTCGTCGCCGCCGACGGCTTCTACGAGTGGCAGAAGACCGCCGACGGCAAGAAGCAGCCGTGGTTCATCCGCCTCGCGGACGACGCGCCCTTCGCCATCGCCGGACTGTGGGAGCGCTGGAAGTCCCCGCAAGGCGACGCGGTCGAGAGCTGCACGCTGATCACCACCGAGGCCAACGAGACGCTCGAGCCGATCCACGACCGAATGCCGGTGATCCTCGCGCCCGACGCCTGGGACGCCTGGCTCGCGCCCGAATCCGCGTCGGCCGGGGCGCTCACGGCGCTGCTCCGCCCTTACACGGGCGACGGCCTCACCGCGCAGCCCATCGGCCGCCTCGTCAACGACCCGCGCAGCGACGAGCCGGCGTGCATCGCGCCGCTCGAGGGCTAGGAGCCTGTCCGGGTAATGGTCACGGCGACCCCTTCGCAAAGGTTTGAACAATCGCGCGAATGGTGCAAGAATGAGCGCAAATGAGGTGCCGTCAGGCGCCCACGGGGAAGCGCCCCGTCTAAAGCACCCAACCCGACGGGAACTTCCCCGGGGAAGAGTGCATGCAACGCCTTTAGGGAGGCACTGGTATGACAGAGCTCAAGTACTACGCCAAGCTGCTGCAGCTTGGGAAGATCACACGCCGCGAGTTCATGGGCCGCGCGGCGGCGGCGGGCGCTACCGTGGCCATGTCGTCGACCCTGGCGTCGAAGGCGCTCAAGGCGGCGACGCCGATGAAGGGTGGCCACTTAAGGACCGGTCTCGGGCACGGCTCGACGACCGACTCGCTCGATCCGGCGACGTACGAGAACGCCTGGGTCAGCGGTGTCAACATGCACTTGCACAACCACCTGGCGGAAATCGACGCGACCGGCAAACTGGCGCCGGAACTGGCGCAAAGCTGGGAAGCCTCGGACGACGCCGCGACATGGCGTTTCAAGATTCGCAAGGGCGTCGAGTTCCACAATGGCAAGACGCTTGACGCCAACGACGTGGTGGCGTCGATCAATCACCATCGCGGCGAGGACACGATTTCGGCGGCCAA
>JAZFVR010000462.1:0-2461 GCA_036447835.1 Alphaproteobacteria bacterium
ATCGACGCGTTCCGCGACGCCCTCGCGCGATACCGTTCGGGCGAATGGGACGACGAACGCTGGACCGCCTTCCGCCTGCGCTTCGGCGTCTATGGCCAGCGCCAGCCAGGCGTTCAGATGGTGCGCATCAAGATCCCCGGCGGCATCCTGCCGGTCGCGTGGGCGCGCGCGGTCGCCCGCGTCAACCGCAAGTTCGCCCGCGGCGAGGCCCATATCACCACGCGCCAGGACTTCCAGATTTATTTCGTACAGCTCGATGAAGTGCCGGCGATGATGGAGCAGCTCCACGGGGCCGGGCTGACGACGCGCGAGGCCTGCGGCAACACGCTGCGCAACATGAGCTCTTGCGCGCTCGCCGGCGTCTGCCCGCGCGAGCGCGTCGACGCCGGCAAGGTCGCCGAACGGCTTTCGCGGAGCTGGATCCGCAGCCCCCTGGTCCAGCACATGCCGCGCAAGTTCAAGGTCTCGGTTTCGGGCTGCGCCACCGACTGCGGCGCGGCCTCGATTCACGACCTCGGCCTGGTGGCGGTGGAGAAGGACGGCGAGCCGGGCTTCCGCGTGTTCGGCGGCGGCGGCCTCGGCGGCATCCCGAGGAGCGCCGTCGTGCTCAGCGATTTCGTGACCGAAGAGGAACTTCCTGCCGTGCTCGAGGCGCTGGTGCGGCTGCATCAGCGATACTCGAACCGGGTCAACCGCAACGCCGCACGCATCAAGTTCCTCGTCAAGCGCTTCGGCGAGGACAAGTTCCGCGCGCTGTTCCACGAGGAGTTCGCGCGCGCCAAGGCGCTGCCGCAGCGCCCGTGGAAACCCCTCGAGTGGCGTCAGCCGACCGACGCGCCCGAGCCCACATCGCCCGGCGGCGTGGTGTGGCAGCACAACGGGCGCATGAGCGTCGTGGTCAGCCCCGAGCTCGGCCTCGTCACCTCCGACCAGCTCGAGGCGCTGGCCGACATCGCCGAGCGCTACGCCTTCGAGGACCTGCGCACCACCCGCGACCAGAACATCGCCATCCTCGGCGTCGAGCCCGAGTCCGTGCAGGAGGTCGTCGATGCGGTGCGGGCGATCGGCCTCGCGGTCGAGGACCACGTCGGCGACGTGCCCGACGTGGTCTCCTGCCCGGGCACCACGACCTGCCGCATCGGCATCACCAACTCGCAGAACTTCGGCCGCGAGATCCTCGACCAGGTGCGCGATTACGCGCCGCTTCCCAACGTCACCCTGCGCATCTCGGGCTGCCAGAACGCCTGCGGCCTGCACCAGGTCGGCGATTTCGGCTTCCGCGGCATGGGCAAGAAGATCGACGGCCGGAACGCGCCCCACTACCAGATCTACATCGGCGGCAACGCGCGCGAGGCCGGCGCCATTGGCCTCGCCGGCCCGATCGTGCCCGCACTCTATGCCAAGGACGCGCTGAAGCTGCTCATGGACGGCCACGCCGAGGGCCGCATCAACGGTGAGAGCGTGCGCGACTGGGCGCTGCGGCTGGGCAAGCCGGGGCTCGTGCAACTGCTGGCGCCGCTCGAAGGCCGCACCGCCGAGGACGGGGCGAAGGTGTACGTCGACTGGGGCGAATCAGCCGGGTTCGAGCCGCCGACGAGCACCCGCGCCGAATGCGCCGCGGGCTACGCCATCGACATCCTGCACCGCGACCTCGCCGACGACGGGCTGATCCAGCTCGACCGCGCGATCGTCGCCGGCGCGCACGAGGCCGCGCTCGCGGGCGGTCGCGAGGGGCTTGTCAACGCCGCGCAGCGGCTGCTCCTGCGCCTGGGGATCGCCTGGGACGACGAACACGGCGCCGATGCGATCGCCGCCACGGTGCGCGCCGCCTATGGCGACGACGCGCGCGTGCGCGCCGCCCTCGACGCGGTGATCGAGGCCGAGGCCACGGCCCGCGCCGGCGGCGACCTCGGAGATTATCGCGAAGCGTTGGCGCTGTTCATCGACACCGCCGGAGAGCGCGCCGAAACGCCGCCGCCCCAGGGCGAGGTGGATCTCTCGCGCCTCGGCGACTTCGACCCCTCGGTGCTCGCCGCCCTCGGGGGTCAGGCGGCGGCCGAATGATGCTGCCGCTCACCCTCGATGTCACCCGGGTTCCGCTGGCGCTTGCCGGCGCCGGCGCGGCCGCACTTAGCCGCCTCGTCTCACTCGACGCGGCCGGCGCGACCCGGGTGACGGTCTACGCAGAGGCGCCCGACGCCGACCTCGCGGCCGCCGCCGGCGACCGGCTGGTGCGCCGGCTGCCCGCGCCCGCCGACCTCGCCGAGGCGCGCGCGCTCATGGTGGCGGGCCTCGACGACGAGACGGCATGCGGCCTCGCCGCCACCGCCCGCGCCATGGGCGTCCTCGTCAACGTCGAGGACCGCAAGGCGTGGTGCGACTTTCATTTCGCCTCGGTGATCCGCCGCGGCGACCTCGTGCTCGCGATCTCGACCAACGGCAAGAGCCCCGGCCTGGCGCG
>JAZFVR010000463.1:0-5323 GCA_036447835.1 Alphaproteobacteria bacterium
GACCGCGATGTCGCGCTGGCCGAGCTTCATCACCGAGCCCTTGCCGAAGGCGCGTTCGATCTGGCTCAGCGCGGCCTCCAACGCCTTGTGCTTGTCCATTCCGCCCTTTTCCACGAGCCTCAGCGGCGCTTCCGACATTTCCCCTCTCCCTTATCCCACAGAGCCCGCCGCGATTGCAACCGCGACAAGATCTAGTTGTACATGCTTTGTTCCAAAAGGCAAGAGTTTTTCAGCGCGCTGTTCCGAAACGGATTTCCCCACCGTGTTCGGGTGGCGTTCACTGCCATCAGCCCCGCATATATCCGTTGCGAGAATGTACCCCGGCGGGGCCATCCCGTGCCGCGGCGCCCGCCGGCGCTCACCCCCCGCGGGCGACGAGTACGTCCTTCACGGTGCCGGCGAGCTGGGCGAGGCTGAACGGCTTGGGCAGGAAGTGGACGTCGCGCGAGCGGCCGAGCTTCTCGCCGAACGCCTCCTCGGCATAGCCCGAGATGAAGATCACCTTGAGCTCGGGGCGGCTCGCGCGCACCCGCTCGACGAGCTCGGTGCCGTCCATCCCGGGCATGACGACGTCGGATATCAGGAGGTCGATGTCGCCGTCGTGGCCGCCGATGAGGTCGAGCGCCGCCTCGCCCGAATCGGCCTCGAGCACGGTGTAGCCCTTGCCGCGCAGCGCGCGGGCGCCGAACATGCGCACGCTCTCCTCGTCCTCGACGAGGAGGATGGTGCCCTTGCCGGTGAGGTCCTTGGCCGGCTCGCGCCGCGCCGGCGCCTCGCTCGTCGCCCGCTCGGCCTCGCTGCGGCGGTGGCGCGGCAGGAAGATGCTGAAGGTGCTGCCCTCGCCGGGCGTGCTGTCGACGAAGATGAAGCCGCCGGTCTGCTTGACGATGCCGTAGACCGTCGACAGGCCGAGCCCGGTGCCCTCGCCGACCTCCTTGGTCGAGAAGAAGGGCTCGTAGATCTTGTTGATGTGCTCGCGGGCGATGCCGGTGCCGGTGTCGCCGACCTCGATGCGCAGGTACTCGCCCGGCGGCACCAGCTTGCCGTGCTCGAAGCGGCTCGCCTCGGCCTCGGTGGCGTTCGAGGTGCGGATCGTCAGCGTGCCGCCGGCGCCGGCCATGGCGTCGCGGGCGTTGACCGCGAGGTTGATGATGACCTGCTCGATCTGGCCCTGGTCGGCCCTGACCAGGCCGAGGTTGCGGGCGTGGACCATCTCGAGCTCGATCTTCTCGCCGATCAGCCGGCGCAAAAGGTTGGAGAGCTCGGCGAGCACGTCGGTGAGCACCAGCACCTTGGGCTGCAGCGTCTGGCGCCTGGAGAAGGCGAGCAGCTGGCGCACCAGCCCGGCGGCGCGGTTGACGTTCTGCTTGACCTGCATGATGTCGGCGAACGACGGATCGCCCGCCTGGTGGCGCATCAGGAGGAGGTCGCAGAAGCCCATCATCGCGGTGAGCAGGTTGTTGAAGTCGTGGGCGATGCCGCCGGCGAGCTGACCCACCGCCTGCATCTTCTGCGACTGGAAGAACTGGAGCTCGAGGTTCTTCTGCTCGGTGGTGTCGATGAGGTGAAGGATGGTTCCGCTCACCGTGCCGTCGCTGTCCTCCAGCGGGCTGGCGTGGATCAACGCGGTCGCCTCGCGCCCATCGAGGCGCACCTCGAAGGGCGCCATTGCGCCGCGCTGGTGGCCGGCCGGGTCGAGACGCGCCTCGACCTGGGTGCGGTCGCGCGCGTCGATCAGCGCCACCAGCGACCGGCCCACCGGGTCGGTGCCGCCGATCAGGGCGCGGAACATGCGGTTGCACTCGACCAGGGTGCCGCCCGTGTCGATGAGCGCGATGCCGATCGGCGCCACCTCGAAGAAACGCGAGAAGCGCTGCTCCGCGCCCGGCGGCGCGGCACCGTCGGCCGCTCGGGTCACCACCGAGCGAGTGTGGAGAGGGGCGCCGGCGGCGTCGCGCGCGACGTTCTGGGTGAGGCTGGCGCGCCGGGTCTCGCCGCCGCCGTGGAGCGCGACGGCGAGGCCGGTCGCCTCGCCGGCGGCCTCGAACGTCGCCGGCGCGTCGCCGGCCGCATCGGGGTCGAGGCCGAGGATATCGTGCACGCGCACCGCGCTCGCCGTCAGCTCCTGGGCGCTGCGGCCGAGCCAGTCGGCGAGCGTCCGGTTGGCATAGCGCAGGCCGCCGTCGGCGTCGGCCGAATAGCAACCGACGGGCAGATGGTCGAGGAAGTCGGCGAGCCGGTCGCGCTCGGCGCGCAGCGCGTCCTCGCGTGCACGCTCGCTCGCCGCCCGAGCCGCGACCGCCGACCGTTCGCGCGCCGCGGCGATGACACGCTCCTCGAGCCGATGCAGCACGACGACGCTGACCGCGCCGAGCAGCAGCACGACGACGGCGAGTGGAGCGGCGAGCACCGCGGCGCCGGCCGCGTCGACGGCGAAGAACACCGCCGCCGCGGCGGCGATGAAGACCAAACCCAGCACCCGGGCGCGCCAGCGGCCCGGTCTCCCTTCGCCCGCGTCGGGCGCGGCGTCGGCGGGCGCCACGGCGGCGGCCGGCAGGTCCTGCTCGTCGTATGAAGGGTTCACGCGCGACCCCCTAACCCACTCCGGCGTCATGAGCTGGCGCGCGGCGGCGGCCTGCGCTTGTGACGCCAGACGTAACCTATCACCTCGGCGATCGCCTTGTAATAGGTCTCCGGGACTTGCTCGTCGACCTCGACGCCGCCGTAGAGCGCGCGGGCGAGCGGCGGGTTCTCGACCACGGCGACGTCGTGCTCCTCGGCGACCTCGCGCATGCGAATCGCGATCGTGTCGGCGCCCTTGGCCACCATCCTGGGCGCGCCCATGGTGTCGGAGTCGTATCTGAGGGCGACGGCATAATGCGTCGGGTTGGTGATCACCACGTCGGCCCCGGGCACCGCCGCCATCATGCGCTTGCGCGCCCGTTCGAGACGCAGCTGTCCGAGCCGGGCCTTGACCATCGGGTCGCCTTCCGACTGCTTGAGCTCGTCCTTGATCTCCTGCCGCGACATCTTCATCGACTTGTGGAACTCGTACCTCTGAAACGCGAAGTCCAGCGCGGCGATGATCGTGATCACCGCCCAGACCCCGGCGAGCATGCGCACGATGAGCAGCCATTCGAGATCGAGCAGCTGCAGCGGATCGAGCGCCGAGGCCGCCATCACGCGCTCGAGTTCGGGCAGCACCGCCATGACCGCGACCGCCGCGACGATGGCGAGCTTGAACACGCCCTTGACCACCTCCATCACCGAGCGCAACGAAAACAGGCGACCGAATCCCTTGTTCAGGGAGATGTTCTCGAGCCTGGGCCTGATCTTCTCGGGCGACCACATGGGGCCGTTCTGCACCAGGGTCGCGCCCGCCGCCGCGGCGATGAGCAGGATGAACGTCGGGAGCAGGACGAGGAGGATCGCCTTGAGCGTCCGCGCGCCGACGTTGACGAAGCCGGGCGCATCGACGTGGATGGTGTGCACGCTCGCCAGGTGATCGCCCAGGATGCCGGCGATATCCTTCATCAGGCTTGGCGCCAGCATCACGATGACCAGGGTCGCGGCGAGGATCATGAACCAGTTGTTGATCTCGCGCGAGCTCGGCACCTGGCCCTTCTCGCGGGCGTCGGCGAGCTTCTTCTGCGTCGGCTCCTCGGTTTTTTGGGATTTGTCTTCGTCTTGGGCCATGGCTCACCCCGCCACCAGCAGGCGGCCGATGCTTTCCTCGAAATAGTCGAAGTACCACAGCATCATCCCCGGCAGCGCGATCATCAGCACCCAGAAACCGAACGCGATCTGCAGCGGCAGGGCGACGAAGAACACCTGCATGGTCGGCATCAGCCGGGCCAGCAAGCCGAAGCCGACCCAGAGCAGGAGCCCGGCGATGAGAAGCGGGGCCGCCACCTGGACGGCGACGACGAAGGCGCCGGAGATGAAGTCGAGCGCCTGTTCGGCGAAGTCGCCCACCGGCGGCAATCCGGCCAGCGGCAGCACCTCGTACGATTCGGCGAGCGCCAGCAGCAGCGCCTGGTGGAGGTCGGTGGCGAACAGCAGCACCAGTGCGGTCATGGTGAAGAAGCGGCTGACCATCGCGCCGTGCTCGTCCTGGCCCGGCGCGAACAGGGAGGCGGTGGCGAGGCCGGTGTTGTAGGCGACGAGCAGGCTCGCCGTGTGCAGCCCGCTGAACACCACCCGCGCCAGGCCGCCGATGAACAGGCCGACGGCGATCTCGCCGGCGAGGATCAGCATCAGCGCCATCGGCCCGGGGGGAAGCGCCGGCGGCGCCGGCGCGGCGACCGGCATGATCACCAGGCTCACCGCCAGCGCGAGGCTGAGGCGGGTGCGGCGCAATATAAGGGTGTCGCCGAACGGCGGCATCAGCATCATCGCGGCGCCGATTCGGGCGAACACGGTGAGGAAAACGAAGATGTTCTCGGTAAGGACCTCGGCCAGCATGTGGCCCCGGACAGGCTCCTAGCCGAGCCCGGCGACGCGCTCGAACAGGCGTTCGCCGAAGCCCACCAGCGTCGACATGATGTAGGGCAGGAAGATGAGCAGAGTGAACGCCATCGCCGTGACCTTGGGCACGAACGACAGCGTCATCTCCTGCATCTGCGTCAACGCCTGGAAGAGCGATACCATCAGGCCGACGACGAGCGCCACCCCGAGGATCGGCGCCCCGGCCTTCAACAGGGTAAAGATCGCCTCGTTGCCGATGTCGAGTACTTCCGCCGGGGTCATGGTCGGTTGCCGCCGCGTGCCCAGGAGCCTGTCCGGGTAATGGTCACGGGCTGCACCGCGTTTTCGAGGCCTCGGGCGAGGATAGCGTTGCGCCGCGATGCCGGGCTGCGATTGCCGAGCGACGGCAGACGACGTTCCGGGACCTCGAAAACGCGGCCCGTCCGGGTCGACCCAGGAGGCGCGAGTGCGGCGTCGCCAAGGCGTGACGATGCTCCAGCATCGCCAGCGCCTCCGCTCCTGGCACTCGCGCCTCCTGGGTCGATGCAGCACATGACCATTACCCGGACAGGCTCCTAAATCGGCGAACACGTGGAGTCATAGCACATGCGATCGTCGATGAATCGCGAATCCGTCGCGATACCGATCCTGCCGGGGACGTGAAAGGCGAGCGCAACGCCGGCGGCGCGCGAGCGTGCGACGCGCCGAAAGCAACTATTCGACGGCGGGCGGGTAGGCTAGTAATCGGGATCGAAAATCCGCATAACGAGCCTCGCCCTTCGCCCCTCGCCCTTCGACAGGCTCAGGGTGAGGAGCCTCGGCATGAGGAGGCTCAGGGTGAGGCTTCGACAGGCTC
>JAZFVR010000464.1:0-3066 GCA_036447835.1 Alphaproteobacteria bacterium
CATCTTGAAGTAGACCTCGGCGTTCTTATAGCTCATCGAGTCGCTGGTGTTGGTATTAAAGCCTGGTGTACCAACAAGGTCGCGCCCCGTAGTGTTGTTTTTGTCCACGTCGACAAAGCCGAAGAACTGCTGGAAGTAGCCGCCCAGCTCGAAGTGGAGCGGATCTGCCTGGGCCAGGGCCGGGCCGCTGATCAGGCCCGCCGCCGCCAGGGCAGTCGTGCCATAGAGGAACTTTTTCATATTTCCCCCCAATTTGTGTGAACTCACGGATTAATGAGCGGTACCGGGTTTGGTCAAACCCACCCCCCAAGTTCCTACACCTGCAGAAACTGTTGTGAGTAAAGACTTCGGCGGCTGCGGCCGTCAAGGTGATAGGGCGGAACCGGGTGACGAAATTCCGACACTGTTGCATTTGCGCAACAGGTGCGGCGGGGCCGTCGCGGCGCCTGCGCACCCCGTTCCGACCGCCCCGGCGGCGGAAAGCGCCTTCGCGGTCGTCGGCGAGCGCGCGCCCCCGGCCGCGCCACGGCGCGCCGGCGGTTTGCGCCGCCGGCGGGAAGAATCCGTGCTAGTGTCGGCGCAAAGCGGCGGGCCCCGGGGGCTTCGAGGCGGAAGACCTTCGCATGATCCATTGCCCGGGCCCTGCCGACGGCGGCGAGCGAAGACAACGACCATGAACGAACCCCCATTGACGCTGGCGCCGGGTGATCGCGTGCCCAATTTCGTCCTGCCCAACCACCAGGGCACCGGCCTCATGTTCTACAACAAGACCAAGGGCGGCCCGGTCGTGCTGCTCATCTACGGGCGCAACGGCGCGCCCGGCTCGGGGCGCGAGGTCGAGGCGGTCGTCGGCCTGCGCCCGCAGTTCGACGCGCTCGGCGCGGAGCTGTTCCTGATTAATCGCGATTCGAGAGCCAACAACGCCGCGCTGGTGGCCGCCCATAGCGTCGAATATCACGTTCTCTCGGACCCGATGGGCAAGATCACCGCCGCCTTCGCCGCGGCGACGCGGCCGGGATGGAGCGAGACCGGCGACGGATCGCTGCCCGCCATGTGTCTGGTCCTCGACCGCAACCAGCGCGTGCTCGCGGTGCTGCATGCGGGCGAGCGGACGCTCGCGGAACGCGCCGTCGACGTGTTGCGGCGCGACCTGCCGGTCGCCGAGGGCTGCGAGCTGTCGATGGCGGCGCCCGTGCTCATGCTGCCCAACATGCTCGATCCCGCGACCTGCCGGCAGCTCATCGAGACCTGGGAAACCCGCGGCCACACCGAGGGTAACGTCTTCGCAGTCAAGGAAGGCAAGACGGTGAGCCAGGTCGACTTCAGCCAGAAGAAGCGCCTCGACCACTACCTGCGCGACGATTCGCTCACCGACATGCTGATGCGGACGATGGGCCCACGGATCGCCGACGAGGTGTTCAAGGCGCATTCGTACGACGGTTTCGTTCTCGAACGCTTCGTCATCGGCGCCTACGACGACGCGCGCGGCGACTACTTCCGGCCCCATCGCGACAATCTGGGCCCGGCGACGGCGAGCCGCCGGTTCGCCATGTCGGTCAATCTCAACGACGGCTACGAGGGTGGCGGGCTCGTGTTCCCCGAATACGGCCCCCATGTATACAGACCGCCGGCGGGCGCGGCGTTGATCTTCTCCTGCGCGCTCATTCACGAGGCCCAGCCGGTGACCTCGGGACGCCGATTCGTGCTGCTGACGTTCCTGCGCGACGAGCAGAACCGGCCGCACCCGTGGAGCCACGGCGCCGTTTAGCGCCGCGGACACGGGCGGCACGACCGAAGCGGCGAGGACGACGGTGTTCGCGACCCTCGAATCGGTGGCGCGGTCGCTGCAGGCCGGCGACCTCGTCGAGGCCGAGAGCCTGTGCACGCAGGTTCTCAAGCGCCAGCCGCAGGATCCCCAGGCGCTTCATCTCATGGGTCTGATCGTTCATCACGGCGGCCGCCCGGGCGATGCCGTCAGACTGTTCCGCAAAGCGATCAAACGCCGACCCGACGATCCGGTCTTCCACTTCAATCTCGGCGAATGCTACCGCGCCGCGGGCGACGCCAGGGCGGCGATCGCCAGCTATCGCCAGGCGCTGAGCGGCCAACCCGATCTCGCCGAGGCCCATGCGGGAATCGGCGAGGCTTGGCTGGCGCAGGCGAGACCGGCGGAGGCGGAGAAGAGCTTCCGCAGCGCGCTGGCGAGCGATGCGCGGCTGGTCGCGGCGTGGAACGGCCTCGGTCTCGCCTTGCGCGAGCAGGGACGCATCGAGGAGGCGGTGGAAGGCTGGCGCCGTGCGCTCGCCCTCGATTCGACGCCGGCCGTGGTCCACAACAACCTCGGCCTTGGCCTGCGCAGCCTCGGCCGGATCGACGAGGCGGTGGCGGCGCTGGTACGGGCGCTCGAGATCGAGCCGGACAACGCCACCATCCGCCACAACTTCGCCGAGTGCCTGAAGAACCGGCCGGTGACGGGGGTCACGCCAGGCCTGCGCCGACAGATCGAGATTTGCTTCGAGGCCCCGGGAATCGACACGCAGTCGCTGGTCGCTCCCGCCCTCGGCGCGCTCGAAGGGGACGACGACGTCGCTGGCGCGCTGGCGCTGGCGGCGGACGGATCGGACGCCGATCTCGAGGCTGTCTGCGCCGCGGCGTTGTGGGGCGACGCGCTTTTCCTCGGCTTGCTCGAGACGACGTTTCTCGCCAAGCCCGCGTGGGAGCGTCTGCTCACCCGCGCGCGCGCCATGCTGCTGGCGCGACCCGCAGCGGCGCCGAGCGACCTGCTCGTTGCCCTCGCCGTGCAATTTTTCAACAACGAATACGCCTTCGCTTCGAGCCGGGCGGAAGAGGACGCCCTTGCGCCGCTGCGCCGGGACATCGAAGCGCGCCTCGCCGCGACGCCAGCGCCCTCGCCGGCGCTCGAGCGCGACCTCGCCCGCCTCGGGATGTACACGCCACTGCACGCGCTCGACGGCTGCGAACGTCTGCTCGAGCCGGCGCCGGCCGGTTGGAGCGCACCGTTCCAGCGGCTCCTCGCGTACCAGCTGCGCGAACCGCTGGAGGAGC
>JAZFVR010000465.1:0-4826 GCA_036447835.1 Alphaproteobacteria bacterium
AATCCCGGTTGCGTCAAGGGGTTTGGGCGCTTGCCGGAGGTCGCGGGCGCAACGCGGCGAGCCGCCTAGGAGCCTGTCCGGGTAATGGTCACGGGCTGCACCGCGTTTTCGAGGCCTCGGGCTAGGACGGCGTTGCGCCGCGATGCCGGGCGCATCGCAAGCAGCGGCAGACGACGTCCCGGGGCCTCGAAAACGCGGCCCGCTCGGGTCGACCCGGGAGGCGCGATTGCGGCGTCGCGAAGGCTTGACGATGCTCCGGCATCGCCGGCGCCTCCGCTCCTGGCACTCGCGCATCCTGGGTCGATGCAGCTCATAACCATTACCCGGACAGGCTCCTAGACCACCGGCGGCGGGGCGGGCACGAAGCGCGCCTTGATCCGCGCCATGAGGCCGTCGCGCACCTCGCGGTAGGCAGCGAGCCGTATCTCGCGACTACCCTCGACGATCGTCGAGTCGAAGGTGTTCCAGAACTCGACCTCGCACGCCATGGTGCGTGTCATCTCGACCGCGTGATGCTGGGCCTCGGGCGAGAGCGTGATGACGAGGTCGTAGGATTCGTCCTCGAGGTCGTCGAAGGCCTTGGCGTAGTGGCGGCCCAGGTCGATGCCGATCTCGTCCATCACCACGACCGCGAAGGGGTCGATCTCGCCGCGGCGCACCCCCACCGAATCGACGTAGACGGCGCGGCCGAACAGATATTTCATGATCCCTTCGGCGATCGGCGAGCGCACGGAGTTCATCGTACAGGCGAACAGCACGGCGCCCGGAAGCTCGGCCATGGTCCACCCTCGGCCTAGCCGCGGATGTGGAGGACGCAGAGCAGCGTGAACAGGCGGCGGGCGGTGTCGAAGTCGATCTCCACCTTGTCCGCCAGGCGTTCGCGCAGGAGTTCCGAGCCCTCGTCGTGCAGGCCGCGCCGGCCCATGTCGATCGCCTCGATCTTCGACGGGCTCGCGGTCTTTATCGCCTCGTAGTAGCTCTCGCACACCGTGAAATAGTCCTTGATCAGGCGACCGAACGGGCGGATCGGCAGCTGGATCCTGTCGAGCATCCGCCCGTCGGCATCGTTGACGTGGAAAACGAGGCGGCTCTCCTCGACCGCGAGGTGCAGCGCGTAGGGTCCGGGGCCACATCCCTTGGGCGCGAAATAGTTCTCCTCGAGCAGGTCGAAGATGGCGACGCGGCGCTCGTGCTCGATTTCGGCGCTGCGGCGCACGACGGTGCGCTCGTCGAGGGTGACGTCGACGAGGCGGTGGCGATCGGAGGGGAGAGCGTCGCCCATGCCCGGCTACTTATCGTCCCCGTGGTCGAGGCGAACGCGCACCGACAGCGCGTGGGCGCCCAGGCCCTCGGCGGTCGCCAGCGTCACCGCCGCCGGGCCGATCGCGGCGAGGCTCTTTTCGTCGCAGGCGACGATCGACGTGCGCTTGAGGAAGTCGAGCACCGAAAGGCCCGACGAGAAGCGCGCACTGCGCGCCGTGGGCAGCACGTGATTGGGCCCGGCGACGTAATCGCCGATCGCCTCGGGCGTGTGGCGGCCGAGAAAGATGGCGCCGGCGTTGCCGATCAAAGCGGCGAAGGCATCCGGCTCGGCGAGCGCCACCTCGAGGTGCTCGGGCGCCAGGCGGTCGACGAGCGCCACCGCGTCGTCGAGGTGGCGCACGCGGACGACGGCGCCGTTGTCGCGCCAGCTCGCGCCCGCGATCTCGGCCCGCTCGAGATCGGCGAGGCGGCGCTCGACGGCGTTCGCCACGGCGTCGGCGAAGGCCCTGTCGGTGGTGATGAGGATGGCCTGCGCCGCCGCATCGTGCTCGGCCTGCGACAGCAAGTCCGCGGCGATCCACTCGGGATCGTTGTCGGCGTCGGCGACGACGACGATCTCGGAGGGCCCGGCGATCATGTCGATGCCGACGACGCCGAACACCTGGCGCTTGGCGGCGGCGACGTAAGCGTTGCCGGGGCCGACGATCTTGTCGACCGGCGCGATGGTCTCGGTGCCGAAGGCGAGCGCCGCGATCGCCTGGGCGCCGCCGATGCGCCACACCTCGTCGACGCCGGCGATGCGCGCCGCCGCCAGCACCGCGGGGGCGAGCGCGCCGTCGGGCGTCGGCACCGCCATCGCCACGCGCCCGACCCCGGCGACCCGGGCCGGCAACGCGTTCATCAGCACCGAGCTCGGGTAGGCGGCGGTGCCGCCGGGGACGTAGAGGCCGGCGGCGGCGACCGGCGTCCAGCGGGCGCCGAGCCGGACGCCCGCGGCGTCGCGGTAGTCGAGCGCCTCGGGCATCTGGCGGCGGTGGTAGTCCTCGATGCGCACCGCGGCGAACTCGAGCGCGGCGACCGTGTCGGCCGGGCACGCCGCGGCTTTCTCGGCGATCTCGTCGGCGCCGAGGCGCAGGTCCTCGGGCGCCAGCTCGATGCGGTCGAAGCGCGCGGTGAACTCGACGAGCGCGGCGTCGCCGCGCGCGCGCACCTCGGCGATGATCGCCGCGACCTCGGCCTCCACGTCCTCGTCACGCGCGCGGCGGGCACCGACAAGCGCCGAGAACGCCGCCTCGAAGCCGGGATCGGCGGCGTCGAGCCTACGCGCCATCGACCACACGGCGCAGACGTTCGATCCAGCCGCCGACCACGTCGGCCCGCGTCTTGAGCGCGCTACGATTGACAATCAGGCAGGCGGTAATGTCGGCGATGTGCTCGACCTCGACGAGGCCGTTGGCCTTGAGCGTGGCCCCGGTCGACACCAGGTCGACGATACGCCGGCACAGCCCCAGCGCCGGCGCCAGCTCCATAGCACCGTTGAGCTTGATGCATTCGGCCTGGACGCCGCGCGCGGCGAAATGGCGGCGCGTGATCCCCGGGTACTTGGTCGCCACCCGCACGTGGCTCCACAGCGCCGGGTCGTCGCCGGGCGCCATTTCCTCGGGCTCGGCGACGACCAGGCGGCAGCGCCCGACACCCAGGTCGAGGGGGGCGTAAATCTCGGGGTAGTCGAACTCCATCAGCACGTCCTTGCCGGCGATGCCGAGCTGGGCGGCGCCGAAGGCGACGAAGGTGGCGACGTCGAAGCTGCGTACGCGGACGAGCGAGATCGCGGGATCGTTGGTGGCGAAGCGCAGCCGGCGCCCGGAAGCGTCGTCGAACGCGGCCTCGGGCTCGATCCCGGCGCGGCGCAAAAGCGGCATCGTCTCGTCGAGGATGCGCCCGGTGGGCACCGCGAACACCAGATCGTCGCCCGCCGTCACCGCGCCCTCCCCTTGCCCCGTGCGACGTCCGTGAGCCCGTCGGCGGGCATCACTCCTTGGTCCGCTCGATGACCGCGCCGCAGGCGGCGAGCTTTTCCTCGAGGCGCTCGTAGCCGCGGTCGAGGTGATAGACGCGGCCGACGACCGTCTCGCCCTCCGCCGCCAGCCCGGCGAGCACGAGCGAGACCGAGGCACGCAAATCGGTCGCCATCACCGGCGCGCCGATCAGCCCGGGCACCCCGCGGATCAGCGCCGAGCCGCCGTGCACCGTGATGTTGGCTCCCATGCGGCTGAGCTCGGGCACGTGCATGAAGCGGTTCTCGAAGATCGTTTCGGTGACCATCGACGCGCCCTCCGCCGTCGTCATCAGCGCCATGAGCTGCGCCTGCAGGTCGGTGGGGAAGCCGGGATAGGGCTGGGTCATGACGTCGACCCCGGCGACCCTGCCGCCGGCGCGCCGCACGCGCATGCCGCGGTCGCTCGCCTCGATGCTCACCCCGGCCTCGGTCAGCGTCTCGACCACCGCGCTCATGCTCGTGAGATCGGCGCCGACGAGCTCGACATCGCCGTCGGTGATCGCCGTGGCGACCGCGTAGGTGCTGGCCTCGATGCGGTCGGCGAGCACCCGGTACTCGGCGCCGTGCAGGCTATCGACCCCGGTGATGCAGAGCTCGTCGTTGCCGATGCCCTCGATGCGCGCGCCCATGGCGACGAGGCAGTGGGCGAGGTCGCACACCTCGGGCTCGCGCGCGGCGTTGGCGAGCACGGTCTCGCCCTTGGCGAGGCACGCCGCCATCATCAGGTTCTCGGTGGCGCCCACCGAGACGCCGGGGAACTGGATGTGCGCGCCCTCGAGACCGTGGGGCGCGGCGGCGACGATGTAGCCGTCGACGAGGTCGATCTCGGCGCCGAGCTGGGCCAGCGCCTTGAGGTGGAGGTCGACGGGCCGGTTGCCGATGGCGCAACCGCCGGGCAGCGACACCTTCGCCTTGCCGCAACGCGCCAGCAGCGGCCCCAGCACCAGCATCGAGGCGCGCATCTTGCGCACCAGCTCGTAAGGGGCGGTGGTGTTGGTGATCTCGCCCGCGGTAAGCGACAGCGCGCGCCCGGCGTGGCCGCCGTCGGCGGCATGGCCATTGAGGGTGAGCGACACGCCGAGCTGGCGCAGCAGGCTGGCGAGCGTCGAGATGTCGACCACATGGGGCAGGTTGCCCAGCGTCAGCGTTTGTTCGCTGAGCAGGCTCGCCGCCATCAGCGGCAGCGCCGCGTTCTTGGCGCCCCCGATGGGGATGGCGCCCCTGAGCGGCCGGCCGCCGCGGATATGGATCTTGTCCATCAGATGACTCCCACGTCCCCGACGCCGGGGCCACGCCCCCACTCCCGGCCGCCATGAGCAGGGACTGGGCCGCGCGCCGCGCGGGCTTGGGCCTGCGCCCTTTTACTCGAACGCCGGACGCGGCTCAAGCCGCGTGGACCGGGGGATCGTGGGTCAGCCGGAAGAGTCGCCGGCCGGCGGGGCGGCGCCTTGGGCCTTGAGCCGCTGCTGGCGCTTGCGCCGGCGCAGGTTCTCGCGCAGGGCGG
>JAZFVR010000466.1:0-2924 GCA_036447835.1 Alphaproteobacteria bacterium
CGCGGGCTCGTCTGCGTGCGCGGCGAGCGCACGGTCTTCGCCGGGGTCGGCTTCGCCGTCGCTCCCGGCGGCGCGCTCAAGCTTACCGGGCCCAACGGCAGCGGCAAGTCGAGCCTGTTGCGGCTCGTCGCCGGCCTGCTGAGGCCCGCCGCCGGCATGATTTCTTGGGACGGCGCAGCGGTCGACGACGACGTCGATGCGCATCGCGCGCGGCTGCGCTTCGTCGGCCACCTCGACGCGGTCAAGCCGACGCTGACGGTGGCCGAGAACCTGGCGTTCTGGGCCGGGCTCCTCGGCGGCGGCCACGAGGCGAACAAGACCGTCGATCAGGCGCTCGAGCGCCTCGGCATCGGACATCTCGCGAACGTGCCGGCGCAGCTCCTTTCGGCGGGCCAGCGGCGCCGGCTGGCGCTCGCCCGCATCGTCGCCGCGCCGGCGCCGCTGTGGCTCTTGGACGAGCCGACGGTGACCCTCGACGAGGAGTCGGTGGCGACGGTCGAATCGCTCATCGCCGATCACCGCGCCGCGGGCGGGCTCGTCGTCGTCGCCACCCACGCCGGCATCGACATCCCCGGCACCGATGTGCTGCGCCTCGGCGAAGAGGGGGGCGCCCGGCCGTGAGCGGCTTCTGGTGGATCGTGCGCCGCGACCTGCACCTCGCGCTCAAGCGCGGCAGCGACAGCGCCAACGTCGTCGTGTTCTTCGTCGTCACCATCACGCTGTTCCCCCTCGGCATCGGGCCCGAGGCGAACGTGCTCGCGCGCATCGCCGCCGGCACCATCTGGGTCGCCGCGCTGCTCGCCGCGATGTTGTCGCTCGACCGCCTGTTCCGCGCCGACCACGACGACGGCAGCCTCGAGCTTCTGGCGCTGGCGCCGCTGCCGCTCGAGATCGTGGTGCTCGCCAAGTGCCTGGCGCACTGGCTGACCACGGGCCTGCCGCTCGTCGTCGCCGCGCCACTCCTGGCGCTGCTTCTCAACATGAGCGCCGCGGGCTTCGCCGCGCTGATCGCCGCCATGGCGCTGGGCACGCCGGCGCTCAGCCTGATCGGCGCCATCGGCGCGGCGCTCGCGGTGGGCGTGCGCCGCGGCGGCGTGCTCATCAGCCTGCTCGTCCTGCCGCTCTACATTCCGGTGCTCATCTTCGGCGTCGGCGCGGTCGACGCCGCGGTCTACGGGCTCGCGGTGCGCGCCCATCTGTTGATCCTCGGCGGCATCGTGCTCGCCGCGCTGGCGCTCGCCCCGTGGGCGAGCGCGGCGGCGTTGCGCCTGGCACAGGAATAGGGTGAGATAGCCGCCATGTACCGGCTCGCCAGCCCGACGCAATTCATGCACTACTCGGCGGTGCTGCTGCCATGGGCGGCGGCGTTCTCCGTCGGCCTCATCGCCGCCGGCCTCTATCTCGGGCTGTTCGCCGCCCCGGCCGACTATCAGCAGGGCGAGAGCGTGCGCATCATGTACGTGCACGTGCCGGCGGCGTGGATGGCGCTGTTCGTCTACACGGTGATGGCGGCGGCGAGCGCGGTCGGGCTGATCTGGAAGCACCCGCTCGCCGACATCGCGGCGCGTGCGGCGGCCCCGGTGGGCGCGGCGTTCACCTTCATCGCGCTGGTCACGGGCTCGCTGTGGGGCAAGCCCATGTGGGGCACCTGGTGGGTATGGGACGCGCGGCTCACCTCGATGCTCGTGCTGTTCTTCCTCTACCTCGGCTACTTGGCGCTCGCCGACGCCTTCGACGACCCGGCGCGCGGCTCGCGTGCGGCGGCGATCCTGGCGCTCGTCGGCTTCGTCAACGTGCCGATCATCAAGTTCTCGGTCGACTGGTGGAACACGCTGCACCAGCCGGCGAGCGTGGTGAAGCTCGGCGGACCGGCGATCCACGTCTCGATGCTGGTCCCGCTTCTCATCATGGTGCTCGGCTTCACCGCCTATTTCGTCACCGTGCTGCTCGTGCGCATGCGCGCCGAGATCATCGCGCGCAAGGTGCGCACCCTGCACATCGCCGAGGTCGACCGCCGCGGGCCGGCGGGGCCACGCCGCGTCGTCACCGCCGACTGAACGTCGCCGCCGGTACCGCTTGCCCGCCGGCGCTGAAGATAAGGCGCCCGCCTCACTGGACGCGCCGCTCGCCCGCGTCTATATCGTTGCTGACGCCCGGTTTCCGCGGTTCATCATGGGGAGGGACGCTTTGCGAACGATCGGCGAATTCCTCGCCATGGGCGGCTACGCCGCCTACGTCTGGCCCGCGCTCGCCGTCTCGGCGCTGGTCATGGTGGCGCTGCTCGTGTTCAGCCTGCGCAGCCTGCGCGCCCGCCAGGCCGAGCTCGAGGCGCTGCGCGCCGGGCGCGGCGGCGAGGCGAACGCAGCCGGCCCGCACGATGAAGCGTAAGCACCGCCGTCTCGCCTTCGTCGCCGCCGGCATGGTGGGGCTCGGCGGCGCCGCGGCGCTGGTGTTGAGCGCCTTCGAGGAGAACCTGGTGTTCTTCTACGGTCCCAGCGAATTGGCCGAGATGGACATGCCCGAGGGCCGGCGCTTTCGCCTCGGCGGCCTCGTCGAGGAGGGCAGCGTCAGGCGCCTCGACGACGGCCTGACGGTGACCTTCCGCGTCACCGACCTCGCGACGGCAACCCCGGTCGTCTACAAGGGCGTGCTGCCCGATCTGTTCCGCGAGGGCCAGGGCGTCGTCACCGAGGGGACGCTCACCGCCGAGGGCGTGTTCCGCGCCGAAGGCGTGCTCGCCAAGCACGACGAGAACTACATGCCGCCCGAGGTCGCCGAGGCGCTCAGGAAATCGGGCCAGTGGAAGGGGAAGGATAGCCAATGATCGTCGAGATCGGGCATTTCGCGCTGATCCTCGCCTTCCTCGTGGCGCTCGTGCAGGGGACGCTGCCGATGATCGGTGCGCAACGCGGCAACGCTCAGTG
>JAZFVR010000467.1:0-4807 GCA_036447835.1 Alphaproteobacteria bacterium
ACATCTCGTCGTGTTCGAGGCGCGATCCGATGCCGGCCACGTCGACCGCCTCGGCGGCGTCGACGAAGAACACGATATGCGGCACGCCGGTGTTCACCGCCACCGCCTCGCCGAGCCCGGCGACGCCTAGATCGAGATTGAGCGTGTCGGCCTCACGCGCCAGCGGGATGTCGCGCCAGTCGGTGAGCGCCGCGCCCATGTCGACGGCGACGCGCCCGTCGCCGGCGGCGCTGCAGGTGACGGTGCCGGCGTCGGTCTCGAGGGTGACGCGGTCGCGGCCGTTCTCGGCCATGAGCAGCGCGGCGACGCAGCGGCTGCCGTTGCCACACGCCTCGGCCACGCCGCCGTCGGCGTTGTGGATGGTCATGCGCGCATCGGCGCCCTCCGCCGGCTCGATGACGATGAGCTGGTCGCAGCCCACGCCGGTGCGCCGGTCGGCGACCGCGCGCACCCAGGCGGCATCGAGCGCGACCGCGCCGGCGCGTGCGTCGAGCACCACGAAGTCGTTACCGAGCCCGTGCATCTTGATGAACGGAACGCCAGTCATAACCGCACTTATATGGCCCAGGCACGGCCCCCGTCCAACCCTTTCGGGCCGGGCTCAGCCGCCCGAACGGGCGAGAATCAGGGCCCGCACCGCGTCGGGGATCGGCGTCGAACGCTCGCTCTCCCGGTCGACGAGGACGCTCACCGCCTCGCTGGTGGCGAAGCATTCGCCGTCGCGGAACAGGCCCTGGCCGAGCGTGCACGAGCTGCGGCCGATCTTCAGCGCGCGGGTGCCGACCTCGACCGTGCCCGGAAAGTACATCTGCGCCCGGTACTCGATGGACATGCGCACGATCACCGTGGTCGCGCCCGCCGCCGCCGCGGGCACGCCCGCCGCCTCCCAGAACGACACCCGACCCGATTCGAAGAGCACCGCATAGGCGACGTTGTTGACGTGGCCCGCGGCGTCGATGTCGGCGAAGCGGATGACGTGGCTGTCCCAATGCTTGTAGATACCCGCGTCGGCGAGGTCGCAGCCGTGCCCGCCCGCTGTCCGCGCGGTCATCGCTCAGCGTCCCTCGAAGGCGGCGAGGAAGGCGGCGAGGTTGGCGCCGAGGCTGGCGCGGTCGTAGCCGCCCTCCTGTACGAGTACGGTGGGCAGGCCGAGCGCCGCGAGCGCCCGCGCCGCCGCCGCGAAGCCCTCGGTCGTGATCTCGAGCGGCGACAGCGGATCGCCGGCGTAGGCGTCGAAGCCGAGCGAGACGAGGAGCGCGCCCGGCGCGTGCTCGCGCACCGCGGCGACGCCCCGGTCGAGCGCGGCGAGGAAGACGTCGTCGCCGCTGCCGTGGGCGAGCGGCAGGTTCAGGTTGCAGCCCGCGCCAGCGCCTTCGCCGACCTCATCGGCGTAGCCGGCGAAGAAGGGATAGAAGTTCGAGGGCTCGGCGTGCAGCGAGACGAAGAGAACGTCGTCGGCATCGTAGAAGATGCCTTGCGTGCCGTTGCCGTGGTGGACGTCGACGTCGACGATGGCGACGCGGCCGCACCGCGCCGCCATGTGCCGGGCGGCGATGGCGACGTTGTTGAGGAAGCAGAATCCGCCCGCCATGTCGGCAAAGGCATGGTGGCCCGGCGGCCGGGCGAGCGCGTAGGCGGCCGGCGCGCCGTCGAGCACCAGCTCGGCCGCGTGCACGGCGCAGTCGGCGGCGGCGCAGGCGGCCGCGAAGGTGCCCGCGCCGATCGGGCAGGCGGTGTCGGCCATGTGCCAGCCGGCCTGGCCGACGATGCCCTGCGGGTAGGCGCGCATGTGGGCGTTCGGGTGCACGTTGGGCACCACCTCTTCCGCCGCGCCGTCGAGCTCGCGCCAGCGCGCGTGCACCGATTCGAGGAAGGCGAGGTACGCGCGCGTATGCACGGCGGCGCGCGGGCCGGGGCCGAAGTCGTCGGGGGCGGCGATCGCGTGCCCACCCGCCTTGGCCGCCGCGAGCAGGACGTCGGCGCGCTGAGGCACCTCGGGGCTCGCCACCTGCCGGCCGCGCACCAGGAAATGGCGCGGATCGTGGCGGCGGTGGGCGTCGGAGTAGACCACGTGCATGTTCGTCATCCCGCGCCGAATTACCGCCCGAGCCTAGCGTCCGGCGGGGGCGGCGCGCAACGCCGCCCGCGGCTCGCGCCCGAGGCGGCGGGGAACGAAGCGGGCGACGGCGCCGAGCGCGAGCATGATCAGCCCGCTCGTCGCGAACACCGCGGGCAGGGCGAAGACCTGCAGCATCAGCGCATAGAGGCCCGGCGTCGAGAGCCGCGCAACATCGCGGTAGCTCGCGTAGACGGTCGTCATCTCGGCGCGCTCGCGGATGCGCACGGCGCGCAGGAAGAGCACGTTGCCGGCGCCGTCGGTGACGCTCGCGGCGACCGCCGCGACGACGAGGACGACCGCGCCCGCCCACGGCACGCCGGCGGCGAGCGCGACGCCGATGGTAAGCGCGCCCGAGGCGGCGAAGCCGGCGACGAGCAGGTTGCGGATGCCGAATCGCCGGCCGACCCAGCCCCAGAAGGTGACGGCGAACAGCGCCGCCGAGCCGGCCGACGATATGAGACCGCCCGCCTCCTCGCCGAGCCCGGTGGTCACCGCGTAGATCGGCACATAGATGTAGAACATCCCCCACCAGCCCGCGCGCCCCATGGCCAGCAGCCAGGCGAGGGCCAGCCGCGGCTGGGCGAAGAAGCGGCGCACGAAGCGGATCGGATTGGGCGGCGGTGCCGCGACCGCGCCCACCATCGGGTGTTCGGTGAGCCTGAGGAACCAGAAGTAGGCGAGCGCCGCGAGCGCGAAGGCGGCGCTCGCCGCGTAGGGCGCCCAGCCGGCGACGCGGGTCTCGAGATAGACCCCGAGCGCCGGCCCGACGAACCAGCCGCAGCCGCTGAACAGCATGCGCGTCGGCTCGAAGCGGGTGAACGAACCGCGCGGCACGTGGTCGAGGACGTAGAGGTTGAGGCAGATCGACGCGCAGGCGCCGCCGAACAGATAGGCCGCCATGCCGGCGATCAGCCCCTCGAGGCTGTGCAGCGTGAGCAGCGGCGCGGCGACGATGTAGCCGAGCGCGCCCAGGCTCAGCGTCCAGCGGCGCCTGATGCGGCGCACCAGCCAGGGCACCGAAAAGCTGCCGGCGAGTCCCGCCGTGCTCACCGCGAGGTAGAGCACGCTCACCTTCTGTGCGTTGCCGAGCAGCTCGAGCGCCTGCAGCGGCACGACGGTGACGAGCGTCGCCCGTGCCAGCGTGTCGAGGGCGAACAGCGCGATGAAGGCGGGCGCGCCCGCCCGCGCCACCGCGTCGAGCCACACGGGCTGGTGGATGTGCCTCATGAGGGCCGGATCGTGCGCTTGGCGATGGCGTGCCGCATGGCGAGACTATGCCACCGTTTGCGTTGTTGCCGGGCGCGAAAATCATGCGGCGATCCACGTTCGCGTTCGTCGCAAGCTTGGCAATGTCCGCCGCGGAGCGGTGTCGGGGCGGGTTTGAAACCCGCCCCTACTGTCGGCACAAGGATCGGGTACACTCGATGAGCAAACTTGTGCCGACAACGATTAGGGAGGCCCCGGCCGTGGCAAGCGCACGCAAGGTCATCATCACCTGCGCTGTGACCGGCTCGATCCACACGCCGAGCATGTCGCCGCATCTCCCCGTCACCCCCGACGAGATCGCCAAGGACGCGGTGGCGGCGGCCGAGGCCGGCGCGGCGGTCCTCCACCTGCACGCGCGCGACCCGGCCGACGGCCGCCCCACCCCCGATCCCGGCGTCTTCATGCAGTTCCTGCCGCGCATCAAGCAGGCCACCGACGCGGTGGTCAACATCACGACGGGAGGCGGCGCCGGCATGAGCCTCGACGAGCGCCTCGCCGCGCCGCTCGCCGCGCGCCCCGAGCTGTGCTCGCTCAACCTCGGCTCGATGAACTTCGGCCTCTATCCCATGCTGGGCAAGTACCAGGAGTTCGAGCACGAGTGGGAGCGCCGGCACCTCGAGGCGTCGCGCGACTTCATCTTCAAGAACACCTTCGCCGACATCGAGCGTATCCTCAAGGACCTCGGCGAGGGCTGCGGCACGCGCTTCGAGTTCGAGTGCTACGACGTCGGCCACCTCTACACCCTCGCCCACTTCCTCGACCGCGGCCTGGCCAAGCCGCCGCTCTTCGTGCAGACGATCTTCGGCATCCTTGGCGGCATCGGCCCCGAGCCCGACAACCTGGTGTTCATGCGGCGCACCGCCGACCGCCTGTTCGGCGACGCCTACGAATGGTCGATCCTCGCCGCCGGGCGCCACCAGATGGGCCTGTGCACCATGGGCGCGGTGATGGGCGGCAACGTGCGCGTCGGCCTCGAGGACAGCCTCTACATCGCCAAGGGCGCGCTCGCCGAAGGCAACGCCCAGCAGGTCGCCAAGATCCGCCGCATCATGGAGGATCTGTCGCTCGAGATCGCCAGCCCCGCCGAAGCCCGCCAACGCCTCGCCCTCAAGGGCGGCGACGACGTGGGGTTCTGAGGGCGGCCGAACTCATTCCGTCTTGGCTGCCTCCTCATCCTTCGACAAGCTCAGGATGATGCTTCGTCAAGCTCAGGATGAGGCTTCGGCAAGCTCAGGATGAGGCTTCGGCACGCTCAGGATGAGGTCCTCTCGCTGAGCTTCCTCATCCCGAGCTTGACGAGGGACGAAGCGCGAGGGCCGGGCTCCGGGCCCGCTTGACTTAGGCTCCGCCGCGACCATACATTCCGCCGCGCTCAAGGCATGTGAGTGTTTGCGTCCACGAGGGACACGCCGGACGGGCGGG
>JAZFVR010000468.1:0-2994 GCA_036447835.1 Alphaproteobacteria bacterium
CCGGCGCACCGCTCAGCTCAGCGCCGCGCAAGCGCGCTGGATGCGCGTGCAGGCTTCCTCGAGCAGCTCGGTCGAGGTGGCGTAGGAGATGCGGAAGTGGGGGTCGAGGCCGAAGGCGGCGCCGTGCACCACCGCGACGCCTTCCGATTCGAGCAGGTAGCTGGCGAAGTCCTCGCTCGAGCCGATCGCCTGCCCGCCGGGCGCGGTCTTGCCGATGATCCCGGCGCAGCTCGGGTAGACGTAGAACGCGCCCTCGGGCCGGGGGCACGACAGGCCGGGCGCCTGGTTGAGCATGCTCACCACCAGGTCGCGGCGCTCGCGGAACACCGCGTTGCGCTCGGCGATATAGCCCTGGGGGCCGCTGAGCGCCTCGACCGCCGCCGCCTGGCTCACCGAGCCCGGGTTCGAGGTGCTCTGCGACTGGATCTTGGCCATCGCCTTGATCAGCTCGCGCGGTCCGCCGGCGTAGCCGATGCGCCAGCCGGTCATGGCGTAAGCCTTGGAGACGCCGTTCATGGTCAGCGTGCGCTCGTAGAGCTCGGGCACCACGCTGGCGATGGCACAGAACTCGAAACCGTCGTAGACGATGTGCTCGTAGATGTCGTCGGAGAGCACCCAGACGTGCTCGTGGCACTTGAGCACCTCGCCGAGCGCCTCGAGGTCGGCGCGCGAATACGCCGCGCCGGTGGGGTTCGACGGCGAGTTGAGGATCAGCCACTTGGTCTTCGGCGTGATCACCGCCTCGAGGTCTTGCGCCCGCAGCTTGAAACCCATTTCCTGCCCGGCCTCGACGATCACCGGTGTGCCCTCGGCGAGCTGCACCATGTCGGGGTACGACACCCAGTAGGGCGCCGGCACGACGACCTCGTCGCCGGGATCGAGCGTCGCCATCAGGGCATTGAAGATGACGTGCTTGCCGCCGTTCGAGACGCTGATCTGGTCGCGCGCGTAGTCGAGGCCGTTCTCGCGCTTGAACTTGGCGCAGATAGCCTCTTTCACCGCCGGCGTGCCGTCGACCGCTGTGTACTTGGTCTGGCCCTCGGCGATCGCCTTGTACGCGGCCTCCTTGACGTTATCGGGAGTGTCGAAGTCGGGCTCGCCGGCGCCGAGGCCGATGACGTCGCGGCCCGCGGCCTTGAGCTCGGCCGCCTTGGTCGAGACGGCGATGGTCGGCGACGGCCTGATGCGGCCGAGACGGGCGGCGAGATGGCTCATGGGCGGCTCCGATGGGCAGGCACGTTGCTAATCGCGGCGACCATAAGCCCGGCGCCGCACCCGCGCAATCGCCGCGGGCGGGCGCTTCCGCCGATCGCAACCCTAGTCAGGCGAGTGAGATGTCGCCGTCGATGACGATGTCCGCGCCCAGGCCCTCGAGGGTGATCGTCGCCTTCGCGACAATCTTCTCGTCGCCCTTGAGCGTGCCGGCGGCGAGGCCTTCGCGCACCGCGGCCTCGATCTCGCGCTGGGCGGTCACGCCGAGCTTCTTGAGGAACTTGCGCACCGACATGTTGAAGACGTCTTGGTCCATTGCTTCCCTCCCCTCGTTCAACGCTCCGGCGACATGGGCGTGCGCCGGCCGCCTGTCAAGTGACGGCCACAGGCGGCGTCAGGCCTCGGCCCCGCCGTCGTCCTCGGGGATGTAGTGGAACACCATCGCGCGCACGGTGACGATACCGGCGAGCTCGCCGCAGTCGGTGACCAGGGCGCGCGCCAGGCCGAAGCGGCTCAACAGGCGGATGGCGTATTTGATGTCCGTTTCGCCGTCGAGGGTGAGCACCGGCTTCGACATGATCTCGTAGACGTTGGTGCGCGCCGGCGCGCGGTCCTCGCCGATGATCTTCGAGGCGATGTCGGAAAGCACGACGATGCCGTACTCGTCGCCCTCGTGGCGGCGATCGATTACCAGCGCGCCGACGTTCTTGCGGCGCATGACATCGAGCGCCTCCTGCACCGTGGCGAGGCCATCGATGACGGCCGGCGCCGGGTTCATCAACTCCTTGACCCTGGTGTATGTCTTGTCGCTCATATCTGGTCCTCGATCTCGCTGGAGATTACGCCCATCTGCGACGCCAACCCGACGGCATCCTCGATGTCGAGCTGGAAGGCGATGCCGGTGCCCGGCGTCTCGTCGAATCCGCACGCCTCGGAGATGTGCTCGAGGATCGTGCGGCTCAGGTGCTCCTCGACGAGAAGGAACACCATGTCGCGCTGGCTGACAAGGTCGAGGCCGAAAAACGTCTTCGGCGGTTTGAGCCCCTCGCCGCGGGCGCTGGTGATGACGGTCGAGCCGGTGGCCCCGGCCTCGCGTGCGGTTTCCAGCACGGTTTCAGTCTGCATTTCGTCGATCATGACCACGATGAGCTTGAACTTCATCTAACCCTCCTTCGGGGCCGCGCGGCTCGCCCGGCGCAAGCGCCACGCATCGAACTGGGCATAGCCCAATACGGTAATGATTGGGAACAGGCTGGCAAACGCAATCAGCCCGAAGCCGTCGATCAACGGGCTGCGTCCGGGGATCGTCGAGGCGAGCCCCAGCCCCAGCGCCATGACCAGCGGCACGGTGACGGTCGAGGTGGTGACGCCGCCCGAATCATAGGCCAGCGGGACGATCGTGCGCGGCGCGAACGCGGTCTGCACGATGACCACCACATAGCCGCCGATGATGTAGTAGGGAAGCGGCGTGCCGGTGACGATGCGAAAGCTCCCGAGCGCAACGCCGATGGCGACGCCGACGGCGACGGCGATGCGCAGCCGCCACGGGCTGAGCGCGCCGCCCGATGCCTTCTGCGCCTTCAGGCCGACGGCGATCAGCGCCGGCTCGGCGATGGCGGTCGAGAAGCCGATCGCCGCGGCGAAGAGATAGAGCCAGAAGTAGTCGTGCCAGCGCACGATCGCCACGCCGCTCTCGTCGTGCGCGTGGACGAAGGCGAAGGCGCTGAGCTGCCTGGCCATGGTCTTGCCGAGCGGGAACAGCGCCTGCTCGAGCCCGACGAG